>JAAVGQ010000063.1 GCA_014800105.1 Bacteroidales bacterium
GTGCCCAGGTAGAACTCGCTCAGTATCAATATCTGCTACCACGACTCACCCGCCTGTGGACTCACCTTGAGCGCCAGCGAGGCGGTATCGGTATGCGTGGCCCCGGTGAAACACAGATTGAGACTGACCGCCGTATCATCCTTGACAAAATTGCCCGACTCAAGGAAGAGCTCAAGGCGCTTGACAAGCAGAAGTCTATCCAGCGTAAAAACCGCGGGAAACTCACCCGCGTAGCCCTCGTGGGATATACCAACGTGGGTAAATCAACCCTCATGAACCTCCTGAGCAAGAGCGAGGTATTTGCTGAGAACAAGCTGTTTGCAACGCTTGACACCACCGTGCGCAAGGTTATTATCGACAATCTCCCCTTCCTGCTCACTGACACCGTAGGTTTCATNCGNAAACTTCCCACTCATCTCGTGGATTCATTCAAGTCAACCCTTGACGAGGTAAGAGACGCTGACCTCCTGGTGCATGTTGTCGACATAAGTCATCCCCAGTTTGAGGAGCAGATTGAGGTCGTTAACAAGACNCTCCGCGACATTTGCGGCGACCAGGAGAAGCCCATGATTATGGTCTTCAATAAGATTGACGCGTTCTCTTATGTACCCAAGGATGAGGATGACCTCACCCCGCGCAAGCGCGAAAANATCTCACTGGATGAGTTCCGAGCAATGTGGGTGAGCAAGCTTCATGACAACTGCGTGTTTGTATCAGCCCGCACCGGTGCTAACATTGACGAGCTCAAGAAATTGCTCTATGAGAAGGCTANGGAAATCCACACGGCTCGTTTCCCCTACAATGATTTCCTTTTCCAGAAGTATGACGACATGGACATAATGAGTGATGGAGACGTTGAAATCTAAAACTCCCACNCCCGCCCGAATGTCATGGGAGCGCCTTGTCAGCGACAAGCGCTATGGTCTCGAGGACACGGTTGACACTAAGGGTGGAGTTCGCAGCGACTTCAGGCGTGACTATGACCGCATGGTGTTCTCGTCACCNTTCAGGCGNCTGCAGAACAAGACNCAAGTGTTCCCCCTCCCGGGCAGCATCTTCGTTCACAACCGCTTGACCCACAGCCTTGAGGTTTCATCNGTAGGCCGTTCAATAGCTGCNGAAATATATACTGAGTTAAAGAAAAANTATGAGGGCACNCCCCAGGCNCAGGCTCTCGAATCNATAGGCGAAATTGTCGCCGCTGCCTGTCTTGCCCATGACNTCGGCAACCCGCCGTTCGGCCACTCGGGCGAGAAAGCAATCTCCACATTCTTCTCGGAAGGTGACGGAGCAATCCTGCGCGGCAGCCTCACTGAGAAGGAATGGTGTGACCTTGTGCATTTTGAGGGAAACGCTAACGCATTGCGCGTTCTGACACATCCGTTTAACGGCCGTCGCCAGGGCGGTTTCGGGATGACCTATGCTACACTCGCGTCAATCGTGAAGTACCCNTACGAATCGTGTATCGCGAAAGCCAACGGCAAGTTTGGCTTCTTTACCACTGAGTGTGATACCTACGAAACAATTGCTGCGGAACTNGGTATCATCAAGCATGAACGTGAAGACGGCGCGCTGGATTANGCCCGCCACCCNCTTGTCTACATCGTTGAGGCAGCNGACGACATCTGCTACGAAATTATGGACNTTGAGGATGCCCANAAGCTCAAAATCCTCTCCACTGCCGANGTTACCANTCTNCTTCTCAACTATTTCGAGGGTGACGAGAAGGCTCGCCANGAGAAAACCATAGCTGAGATCGATGACCCCAACGAGAAAATCGCTCANCTGCGCTCTTCCGTAATCAGCCGTCTCGTGAGCCGTTGCGCCAAGACGTTTGTCGAGAACGAGGATGCAATCATGGAAGGTCGTTTCAAATACNCATTGCTACACGCTATCGGCGGTACCGAGCGCGANGCCTACGAAGCGTGTAACAAGGTTTCCTGGGAACGCATCTATTGTGCCGGCGATGTAGTTGATATCGAGCTTGCCGGTAACCGCATCATCTCATTCCTGCTCGAGAAACTGATTCACGCCGTNCGTTTTCCTGAACTGAACTACTCCCGACTCTTGCTGTCAAAAGTCCCCTCGCAGTATGATGTCAACGCTCCTACCCTCTTCAAACGCATACAGGCAGTCCTCGACCACGTTTCNGCGATGACTGACGTGTATGCACTCGATCTTTACCGCAAATTAAACGGCTCGGCACTNCCNGCNGTCTGAGANAATANAACTTACTTATGTACCGAACTCTACTATATCTGATATGTTTTCTCGCGGGATTTNTCGCAAATGCCCGCACTCCGCGCGAGGTTCCCAACGTGCATGTAGCTGACGCCTCAGCATGGGTCAGTGACCCTGANGGNATCCTGTCAANTCAGGNTCGCCGTCAAGCTGACTATCTTCTGGGGCAACTTCAGGATAGCCTCACGGTTGAAGTACCCGTAGTGNTTGTAGCTGACCTTGACGGGCAGGACATTGATTCATACGCTACTGAACTGTTTGAATTGTGGGGAATCGGTAAGAAAGACCGCGACAACGGTATGTTAGTCCTAATATCCCGGGATGACCGCAAGGCCGCTATACGCACCGGCTACGGCACTGAAGGCGTTATCAACGACGGACGTGCCGGTCGAGTAATACGCCAGGCAATCGCCCCCGCGATGAAGGAGGGCGATGCTGACAGTGCCGTACTTAATGCCGTTGCAATGCTCGGAAATTATCTAAAAGACCCTGAAGCAGCCGACTATCTATACAGCAGTCAACGCTCCAACGCGCAAAACGACGAGGAAGATTTCATGGAATTTCTAAAAGGCTACGGCACCTTAGCCATTATTGCCGTCGCGGCACTTATCTTGTTAAGCTTATATACTTATTTCAGTTCGCGTAGGCTTCCTGATCAGGAACGCTATCGTAAGCTCAACAATCTGCGACTCGTAATTTTCATGGCAGTCCCTTTGACATTAGGCATCGGTGTAATTTCATGGGGATTATGGTGGTTCCTAAGACGTCACGTGCGACTGCACCCTCACCCTTGTCCCAACTGCGGAACCCTGATGCATCGCGTGGATGAAGTGCATGATAACGACTACCTCACCCCGGCACAGGACATGGAGGAGAAACTCAATTCGGTAGATTATGACGTGTGGCTTTGCCCATCATGCAACGAAACTGACATAATACCTTACGTAAATTCCGAGGCAAACTACAGCGTGTGTCCCAACTGTGGAGCTCGTGCTGATTCACTCATAGCCCGCCGTGTTATGAGACAACCCACAACCCGAGCTGAGGGCTTAGGTGTCAATATGTTCCGTTGTCGCAACTGCGGCAATACCCACGAGATTCCTTACCGTATTGCGAAGGTCGCTCAGTCCCCCATCATTATAATTCCAAGTGGCGGAGGAGGCCGCGGTGGAATTGGTGGCGGTTTTGGTGGTGGCGGTAGCTTCGGCGGTGGAATGACCGGCGGTGGCGGTGCCTCAGGCGGCTGGTAAAGTACTGATTATTGTGAAAAAAAGAGCCGGGAGCAACTTGACTTTGAACCCGACTCATAATGATATTTTCTCAATTTCAGAATTGACCGTAGGGGATTGAGAAGGTGTCGCCCTGGAGGGGATCGCCCGTACGGATTCCCTTTGTGAGCCAGTTGACGCGCCAGGCTGAACGCCCGTGGTTGAAGCTATCAGGCATCTCCCGGCCGGTTGCCTTTTTCTGGAGGTAGTCATCTCCAATTTTAGAGGCGGCATTAACCGCATTCTCAATATCTCCGGGCTCTATTGACCCGAACATTTCATTGTCATTATGAGCCCAAACGCCGGCAAAGTAATCAGCCTGCAACTCAAGGCGTACGCTAATTTTGTTAGCCTCAGTCGTGCTGAGCTTAGACATTTGATCATGTGCATCGCCGAGAATACCAAGTAGATACTGCACATGATGACCAACCTCATGAGCAATTACATAGGCATAGGCAAAATCACCTGATGCACCGATAGTACGGTTCATATCCTTGAAGAAATCAAGGTCTATGTAGACTGTCTGGTCAGCTGAACAATAGAACGGGCCGGTCTGTGCGGTACCTTGTCCGCAACCCGTCTGTACGGCACCATGATAAAGCACAAGCTGAGGTGCTTCATATTCACCCCACCCGTGGCGCTGGAATTNACGNGTCNACACGNCCTCAGTNCCTGCGAGTACNTGAGATGATAGCGTTGCGAGACGCTCATCCTCAGCGTCAGGTGTATAATTCTGGGTTGTACCGTTTTGAGAGAGTGCACCGATGGCTGTTTGTGCAACGTCACCAATACCACCTCCCTGCATCAGTGTAATAATTACGGCGACGATGACACCTACGATGCCACCACCCACTCCTAAACTCTTGCCTGACACCCCGCGCCTGTCACTGACATTATTGCTGAGGCGGCGACCATCCATTTTCATAGTTGAAGATTTTAATTGAGGGTAAGAAAATTATATCTCGAACATTTTCACTAACACATTTTGTGGTAATGATGCGAACGAAATATAAACACTGTCAATATATAAAAAGTTCCACACNCCCTGCATTTTTACCAGCGAGGGAATGTGGAAACAGTGTTGTTCTGAACNGGATTACTTCTTCAGGGATTGCGGGAANAGAGACTGGATTGAACCGATGCTCGAGAGNACTGAAGATGCCTCGTAAGGCAGATAGACTGTCTTGTTNTCCTTGCCACTGGTCATTTCCTTAAATGTCTCNATATATTTCATTGCGAGCATGTAAGTTGCAGGATCGGTGTTGGTTGAGCGAACGACCTCGGCAACGCGACGTATAGCCTCAGCTTCAGCCTCAGCATTGAGGATGATAGCCTGAGCCTCACCTTCAGCCTTCAGGATTGCTGACTGTTTAACTGCTTCAGCCTCATTGATGCGTGATGCGCGCTCACCCTCCGATCTGAGGATAAGAGACTGCTTTTCACCCTCGGCGTTAAGAATCTCAGCACGGCGATTACGTTCAGCCTGCATCTGTTTTTCCATGGCTACGCGAACGCTCTCAGGGGGTGTGATATCCTGGAGTTCCACGCGGTTAACCTTGACGCCCCACTTGTTGGTCGCATCGTCAAGAATGCTCTGGAGGCGGGTATTGATGGTATCACGTGACGTCAAGGTTTCGTCGAGTTCGAGCTCGCCGATGACATTACGGAGTGATGTCTGGGTGAGCTTCTCAATCGCGTTGGGCAGATTGTCAATCTCNTATACAGCCTTCTTGGGGTCAGTAATCTGGAAATACAGGAGGGCGTTAATCTCAGTGGTAACGTTATCGCGGGTAATCACCTGCTGAGAGGGAAAATCGTAAACCTGCTCGCGAAGGTCAATCACATTGGTAGTTGACATACGCACAACAGTGCGACCACCCACGGTATTCTCTACACGACGGGTGTAAATAGTCTTGGGTTTATCAATAAAGGGTACAATGAAATTGAGGCCNGGACCAAGGACGCTGTGGAAACGACCGAGGCGTTCAATCACGCGGGTTTCAGACTGGGGAACCACTTTGACGCCGGCTGAAATAACTATAATAGCCAGGATGACGGCTACCACGGCAAGGATTAGGGAAGTTGTAACCATGATTATGCTTGATTTTTAATTGGTTAAGTATCTGCTAAAAATAATCATATTGATTTAAATAGCAACGGTGAGGATGTTGCCGTCATAGGCCGTTACTGAAACCTCGCTACCGGGGAGAACAACTGCATCAGCTCCGGGTGCTTTTACCTGCCAGTTATCACCATCAATGCGGGCGCGTCCCATCATGCCGGGCATGATAGCCTCAGTGACCACTGCCTTACGGCCTAAGAGGGCATCCATGCCGGTGCGGTCATCCCGGGGACTAAGACGGCCATGCTTTTCGTGCCACTTTTTGAATAAGGGCATGAGAGCGATGAACGCAACAATAGATGTTACTGCCATCACGATAATCTGAACTCCGGCGTCAACACCACAGAGTGACGCGATGAGTCCACCCATGCAACCCACTGCCATGCAGAGGGTCCATACCATCTGGGACATAACTTCGAGAGCAACGAGGAGCACCCCCACGATCAGCCATACAATCCATGCATCCATAATTCCAAAGGTTTAAAAAAAATAATCAGTTATACTACAAAGATACAATTTTGCATGAAATAAACAAATTTTGTGCATGAAGTTCACAGTTTTGTATCCTTGATGACTATTTATATGACGCAAGGATGGTCAATTAGTTTCAGCAGGCGCGCTAAAAATTATGGGGTTCAAGCGTTGAACTGCTTATGGTCCTCGTTTCCCTTAACTTTTTCCTCTTGTGTTGCTTCAATCTGTTTCGCCGGCTCATGCTCGCCGGTCTCTTCTCCCGCGGTCACTGCCTTGGCTGCGCGACGACGGCGGGACGCAATCATTATTGATGCAGTAAACCATGATAATGAGAATACAATCATAGCAATGCCGGTAATGAGTGTGAGCATGGCGTCAGTAATTCGGGGCTGTCCCAGGCACACCATTACCACGCCGGCAATGAGCACTAACACTGGACCTGTGTAAATCCAGCCTGCCACCTCGCCATCCTTGGAAGCCCTGGAAAGAAGGAAAATGAGAAGCAGCGATGCAAAAATCATCACGAAACCGAAGATATATACCAGTATAGGCGTAAACAGGCTCGGAATGATAATCATCAATGCTCCCAGGCCTACCGAGCCGATGCTTGAAATCCATCCCGCGAGTTTCATCATAGCGGTGGGTTTATGCTTCTTATCCTCATCGTGACTGAAGAGGAGTACAAGATTAATGAGACCGGGCACCATTAGGGCGATGCCGGCGATAAAGATTATCTGGTGAGGGATATTAGCCTGAGCGTGAACATAACATAGGAGCACACCGGCAATGAGAATGATGACATTTGTAAAGATTGTTGACTTTGAATTCATGACGCTTAAAGATTGTCAGTTAAAACTATTTTTACTTTTTAACAAATAGCCNCCATAGATTGTTAGACGTTTCCTACTGAAAAATTCATACCTTTGCAAAATAAAACACTAAGAGGTATGAAGATTGGAATCATTGTAGCGATGGGAAAAGAGCTTAGTCTCCTTCTCCCGCTCATGAACAACGAGACAACCGTCACTCATGACGGCATTACTTTCCACTGCGGCACCATAGGCCGTAATGAAATCATCGCCATGCAATGTGGCATAGGTAAAGTTAACGCCGCGATTGGTACACTGACGCTTATCAATCAGTTTGCTCCCGAGCTTATCATCAACACCGGTGTTGCCGGCGGCACAGGCGCGGGTGCCGGTATCATGGATGTCGTCGTGGGTGAGCGTATCGCTTATCACGATGTGTGGTGCGGTCCCGGTACTGAATGGGGCGAGGCTGCCGGCTGTCCCCGCTTCTTCACTTCAAGCAAAGAGCTGGTCGACCTTAAACTGTTTGACAACGACAAGACAGTGTGCCGCGGTCTCATTGCCTCAGGTGATATTTTCGTTTCCCGTCCTGAGGAGGTTGCCCGTTTCCGCGAGCTCTATCCTGACGTGCTCGCTGTCGACATGGANTCAGCAGCCATTGCCCAGGTGTGCTACAAGCGTAACGTACCTTTCTTCGTGATGCGCGTGGTAAGTGACACTCCCGGAGGTNCTGACAACATTTCACAGTATGAAAACTTCTGGGAAAAAGCCCCCATGCACACGTTCTCGCTCCTCAAGGAGATGCTTGAACAAATCTAACCTATCGTGCCCGTATGGAAAAAATCGCAAGCTTTACCGTTAATCACCTTGACCTCAAGCGCGGTATCTATGTTTCTCGCAAGGATACGACCCCGAGCGGTGACGTTATCACAACTTTTGACATTCGCATGAGCGAACCTAACCGTCAGGCTCCCATCGACGGCGCTACACTGCACACTATCGAGCATCTCGCTGCCACATTCCTGCGCAATCACCCTGAGTGGAAGGACCGCATTGTCTACTGGGGTCCCATGGGTTGCCGCACGGGTAACTATCTGCTCGTAAGCGGCGATTACACCTCGGCCGACGTTCTCCCGCTCATCAAGGAAACCATGGAATTCATCGCTGATTACCAGAGTGAGATTCCCGGTGCATCACCACGCGATTGCGGCAACTATAGCTACATGAACATCGACAATGCCCGCCTTGAGGCACGGCGCTATCTCAGCGAGGTGCTTCACGTCATTACCCCTGAGAATCTTAATTATCCTGCCTGAGTGTAGTGAAAGATTTACGTCCCATAAGAGGTTTGCGTCATCTACAGGAACTCATTGACCAGGGTGAACATGAGCACCAGGATTTTAAGTTCCTGATAAGCGATGCGCGTAAAATTGCGCGGTCAATCTCAGCCTTCGCCAATAATGACGGGGGGCGGTTGCTCGTGGGCGTAAAGGATAACGGAGTTATCGCGGGGGTGAGAAGCGAGGAAGACCTGTACATGATCGAACAAGCAGCTACGATGTACTGCCGGCCTGAAGTTGAGGTTGAATTTTCAGCTATCAAAGCCGGCAACGGAATGGTGGTGTACATTGCTCAGATACCCCGCGCGGCCAAGAGACCCATACGGGTGCTGGAAAGCGATAAACGCCTGCAGGCTTACTTCAGGGTGGCCGACGAAAATATTGTGGCCCATCCCTTGATGGTTCAGGCCTGGATTTACCGTGACAGCAACCTGATGTCAATGTCGATAGGCCGGGAAGAATGTGCGATTCTTGATTTCCTCCGTGACCGTCATCCTCTCACGTTCAATGAGCTTGAGATTGCGGTGGAATGCCGCCTGAGCCTTACCTCAGCACGCAAGATTATTTCTCGTCTTGCAGCGATGGAACTCATAAACTTTGTATATAATAACCAGGAATTCAGGATTACAATACCGTTGGAAGAATGCGAGTAAGAGAAGTTTTACTCAGTGATGCCGAACGCATCACTGAAATCTACAACTACTTTATCGACAATACTGAAATTACATTTGAAACATCTCCAGTCACGAGCGATGAGATGAAAGGGAGAATCCTTGCATTGACTGATAACGGTTTCCCCTATTTTGTCGCCGAGGATGAGGATGGCACAATCACAGGTTACTGCTATGCTCATGAATGGAAGTCACGCGCAGCCTATTCCCGCACATGGGAAAACACCATCTATCTGCATCCCGAAGCTTGCCACCAAGGTGCCGGCAGGATGCTGATGGAACGGCTCATAGATAGTTGCCGGGAACGTGGTGTACACCGCCTTATTGCCTGCATCACGGGAGGTAATGATGCCAGCATTCACTTTCATGCCTCGCTGGGATTTAAGGAAGCATCTCACTTTCACGAGGTTGGCTACAAGCATGATAAGTGGCTCGATGTCATTGACATGGAGCTGCCGTTATAAGAATAAGTGCTTGCGGGATTTATGCTACCGCATGCCGGCAATTAAGA
>JAAVGQ010000064.1 GCA_014800105.1 Bacteroidales bacterium
AGGAGGAACGCCCACACCGTCATCATAAAACACGAAGGTGTAGAATTTCTCGTCCTCATTGATACACTTGATTGCCATTTCAGTGCCGTGGGAGTAAAAGCGGGAGTTCTTGATGAGGTTCATGAGCATACCGCTGATGAGAGCTCGGTTACCCATGATTTCACAATCTACGGGAATCACCATCATCATCTTCATGGGTGAGATGATACCACTCGACTCTACCTCGTCAACGATTCCGGCAACAAGCTGGTGGAAGTTGAACGGCTCGGATACCACAGTTGCTGACGACTCTTCAAGACGAGTCATAGTGGAGAGGTCATTAAGGAGGTCACACAGGCGGTTAATCTGTGCCTGAGCCTTGGAGAGGAAGTGGGTGCGCGCATCGTTATCCATATCGGGCTCGTCAAGGATTGAGTCAAGATAACCCTTTACGATACCTACGGGGGTTTTGAGCTCGTGAGAGATATTATTGGTAAGTTCACGTTTCAGCTTAGCTCGCTCTTCGATGGCTTTCAACGCCATGTTGTGTTCATGTTCACGGGCTGCCACTGCTGCACTGCGGGAGTTGTAGATGTTCACGACCTGGCGGGATATATCGCCGAGTTCATCATCAGGGAAATCGCTGAAGCTCACGAAGTCGCGGTCATTGGCTGCACGGTTAACAAAGTCTCGGAGCAAGGTGATGTTGCGCGAGATGTGACGCGTGGTAAGATAAGCAATCACTGTCACTGTGAGCAGCACGGCAAATATCACGATCCACAGGAAAGCGTCAGTCACAACACTCTTGGATGTCGATACCTTGTAAGGGAGAATAGTGCGTGCAATCAGAGACGAGTCGGGTGAGAAGGTTGTCTTATAACAATACACATCACTCAGCGGGTAACCTACTGAATCAAGGGTAATTTCCTCAAGGTCAGCGCCACTAATCACGCCGTCNTAGTCGTTGTCAACAATNGTGGGNGGGGTAAAACGGTAACCGATACCATCGAGATACTGTCCCGTGGTACCGTCATACAGAGCTACGAGGACATCTTCCTGAGGCGTATTGCTGAAGAAGGAGTTGATGAACCCGAGATTGTCGGTCAAGCGTGTAGAATCACCATAGTTGTTGATTAGCAACTTGTTGAAACCTTCNAGCTGAGCGGTAATCATCTCTTGGCGTGAAATGCGCTCATGTCGATACATGAGCACCCCCAGCACTATGACTACGAGCCATAGTAGACTCACAAGGGGGAGGAAGAGCTTTGTCTGAAGATTAAACTTCTTCTTTAAAACCATAACCGAAACCCACGCGGGTTGCTATGTTCTGTCCATACTCGCCCAGCTTACCACGGAGGCGTGCGATGTTAACGTCGATTGTGCGCTTGGTAACGACGGTGTCGTTGGGCCAAACATTACGCAGGAGATCCTCACGAGAGTGGATGCGGTTGCGGTGCTCAAGGAAGAAGAGCAGGATATCAAACTCATTGCGGGTGAGCTTGACGGGTTTACCAGCNATATAGCATTGTTTCTCGTTGCGGTCAATGCGCAGAGTCTTGTAGACAATATCAGGCTCGTAATTGCCNTTCTCNATNTTATACTCTATTTTGCGAGAGACTTTAGCACGACGCAGCACGGCACGTACCTTGGCAAGCACTACNCCGATAACGAAGGGCTTGGTAATGTAGTCATCAGCGCCGATGTTAAGTCCCATTACAGTATCGTCCTCGCTTGAGAGAGCCGAGCAGAATATTACGGGAATATTCTCAGTTGCTGCACTGTTTTTAAGTTTCTTGACAAGATCGAAACCGCTCAGGCGGTCCATCATGATGTCAACAATCATCAATGAATAGCTGGAAATATCCATTGTGAGGGCTTCCTCAGCGCTATAGGCGGTATCAACGTCATAGCCCTCTTTTTCCAGATTATATTTCAGGATTTCACAGATTGATTCTTCATCATCAACAACCAGAATTCTTACTTGCATGTTGTTTAAGTCTTTAGATCGTTTGTTCTACAAAAATTACCTTCAGTAAACCGACACAAACGGTCGGTGCGCGAAATTACAAAAAAGCTTGTAGTTATTTTTGTTAATATATATTAAATCGTCAAATATTTTAGCCCGAATTGGTAACTTTGATATCATGATAAACGATAATTATACATTCCGAACTGAGATAAAAGTGCGCGACTATGAGGTAGACGTGCAGGGTATCGTCAACAATGCCCGTTATCTTCATTATCTTGAGCACACGCGCCATGAGTTCTGTGACTGGATTGGCTGCTCTTTTGCCCGGATGCACAAGGATGGCAACGAACCGGTGCTGAGAAGAGCCGAGCTCGACTACCTCACTCCCCTCACCCTGGGTGACACAATGGTGAGCTGCCTTAATATCACCCGTAAAGGACCACGCTACATATTCTATCAGGACNTATACAAACCTGACGGGACTGCGGTGCTACGCGCAATTGTCACTATCGTGATAATACGTGACGGTCACGCAACCCGNGGTGACGAGCTCGCTNACGTGTTCGGTCCTTACCTCACTGANCCCCGGAAATAAACTGACACNCTAATCATGACCGGCTCAAGTAAAAATCTCGCTGAACGAATCGCNCTGTCACTGCTTCCCGGCATGGATNCAAGGGTTTGTGACAAGATACTCGAGATATTCCCCGAGCCCGAGGATTTTCTTGATTCTACCGAGACCGAGCTTAAGGCTCACGGCTGTTTCCCCAAGGGAATGCTCAGCACGCAGGCTAGGCACGAGGTTAAGGAGCGCGCATTAAAGGAGATAGAGTTTATTGAGAAGACCTCCATATGCCCGCTATGGTATAAGGATAAAGACTATCCACGCAATCTGCTGAAAGCTACAAAAGCACCCGTGCTGGTGTACACCATTGGTGACACTGACCTTAATAACTCGAGGATGATAGGCATCGTGGGTACTCGTCATGCTACGGCCTACGGAAACAATTTCACTGAAAAACTTGTTGAGGAGTTAAAGGCGACTGTTGAAAACCCTGTCATAGTGAGCGGCGTGGCTTACGGAATCGACATTGCTTCTCACCGCGCGGCATTGAGGAATGATATTCCAACGCTGGGAATCGTGGGTCACGGGCTTGACAAGATTTACCCTGCCGTGCACCGCGACACGGCAGCCAGGATGGTGAAGCATGGTGGAATGATTCTGAGCGATTACCCTCACGAGTCACCCATAAGCAAATTCAATTTTCTTGCACGCAACCGCCTGATTGCTGCCATGAGTGATGCCCTGGTTGTAGTGGAGTCAGGTGAGCGTGGAGGCGCACTTGCCACTGCACGTCTTGCAGTGAAATCAGGCACACCGGTATTTGCTCTGCCGGGGAGGATCACCGACACTTACAGTATTGGCTGCAACGGTCTGATTGCTGACGGGATTGCCCGTCCGATAAGTTGTGCTGATGATATTGTAAAACACCTGGGATGGCCGGTGATTGAGCGCGAGGAGACACGCATTGACCCGCTCGAAAATCTCACTGAGCAGGAAAAAGGGATTTTGCTCTCGATACTGACTATCCCGCAGTGTGACAACGACATGCTGGCTTCGACCCACGACCTGTCAGCATCAGCTATCATGACTATAATGACGGGGCTGGAAATGCGCGGCATAGTATCGGCCAAGCCGGGTAACTGCTATGAAATCAACATAGCCATTGACCCGCTGTCACTCAAAACTGATTAACTCATTAACTACATATAAGTCCATTACCGGTATATTTACTCACACTCCCAAACTTCACGACTATGGAACAAAGAATAATACCCTCATCCGAACTGATAATAAACTCTGACGGCTCAGTTTTCCACCTCCACCTGCGTCCTGAGATGCTCACTGACCGCGTTATCCTCGTGGGCGACCCTGCACGTGTTGATATCGTTGCAAGCTTCTTTGATTCCAGGACTTTCGAGGTATCATCACGCGAGTTTCACACTATTGGCGGCACTTATCAGGGCAAGCCTATCATGTGCCTGAGTCACGGCATTGGCCCCGACAATATCGACATTGTCATCAACGAGCTTGACGCGCTCGCCAACATCAACTTCGAGACCCGCGAGATTAATCCGGAGCACCGCCAGCTCACCCTCGTGCGCATAGGTACCTCAGGAGCTTTGCAGCCTGAATTGAAGCTGGGTACTCCTGTAATAGCCGAGAAATCAATAGGATTTGACGGTGTCCTCAACTACTATGCGGGCCGTAACGAGGTTGCCGACCTTGACTTCGAGAAGGCATTCATCGAGAAGACAGCCTGGAATAGCCTGTGGGCTAACCCCTACGTTGTGGATGCTGACGCCGAGCTCGTTGAACGCATAGGACGTGACGACATGGTAAGAGGCAACACAATCTCAGCCGTGGGTTTCTACGGTCCTCAGGGGCGGCAGCTGCGTCTACCGTTGGCATCACCGAGCCTCAACAAAACTATCGAGGAGTTTGAGCACAACGGCAGGAAGATTACCAACTACGAGATGGAGAGTGCACCGCTGCAGGGCCTGGGTCGCCTGATGGGGCACAAAGCCATGACCGTGTGTACTATCATTGCCAACCGCATGAATAGCGAGGCTAATCCTAACTACAAGACTGCGGTTACTGACCTCATAGGCACTGTTCTTGACCGCATCTAAGACCGGCATGGAGGTTGCGACTGAGATATTCCGCGTGAGTACGGGTGCCTATACCCGCACTGCGATCTCGCTGCTTGCCGGGAAATGGTGGTGGCTGATTGTTATTCCGTTGCTCATTGCCGGCTTCCTGAGCACGGTTGACCTCGCCTACATCCTGGCGGCGATGATGTGGATATGCCTGCTGATGCCGCTCTCGCTGATGCTTGCTTTTCACAATTACCTGCTGCTCCCGGTGGCAGGGCGCCTGACTCACCCTCACTACGTCATTATAAAATCAAGCGGTGACCTCACAATAGTGGTTCCACCATACGAGATTCTCAAGGATGACACTACACCGGCCGAGGAGGATGTCGAGAAGGAACCCGAGATGAGCGAGCAGTTCTCAATCGACATTGACCGCGG
>JAAVGQ010000011.1 GCA_014800105.1 Bacteroidales bacterium
AGCGTCTCCGTAATAATATTCATGGCTCTCGATATTTGCTTCATCTTCAAGATAAATACCATATTTGTCACAGAGATAATACCAATAAGGATCATCAGGATAGTGACACGTGCGCACATGGTTGATGTTAGCACGTTTCATTAACATGATCTCATTCTCCATCTGCTCTCGTGTGACAGCATGCCCTCGTGACGGGGAGGTTTCGTGACGGTTCACACCTTTCATCTTAATGGGCTTACCGTTCAGGTAATAATAACGGCCGGCTATACCGAATTCATCTTCGGCAGCCGGTGTTTCCTTTATTTCGATTTCACGCAGCCCCACATAAGTAGACACCGTTTCCAATACCTTTCCCTTTTTATCAACCAGCTGTGCAATGAGAACATAGCGCCATGGCTCCTCAGCGCTCCACAAGCGTGGGTTCCCGATTTCCATTTTAGATGTTTTTTCAGTCCATTTTCTACTGTTTATAGACCACTTACCGCTTGTCTCCTCATTCACAGCTTTACCGGTAACATCGCTATAGAGCTCGCAGGGGAACAATTTGTACACCACTCCAAGATCAGACTTTTTACCAGACGACAAATTCCTTACCGTTGTAGTTATATCCAATTGAGCCGCCGCCCCGGTTACCTTCGATGGTATAACTTTAAGATCAGCGATATAAACCTGAGGCACGGAATAGAGGCGCACAGAGCGGAATATGCCTGGCAAGCGGAACATATCCTGAGATTCAAGAAACGAACCGTCGCTGCTACGATAAACCTCGACGGCCAGCTTGTTAGCACCTTTTACAAGGTAAGGCGTAATATTAAATCGTGCAGCATTACGTGAGTTCTTACTGAATCCCACGTATTTACCATTTATCCATATATAGAAAAACGAGTCAACACCGTCAAACTCTATAAAGGTCTCACGTCCGTCCCAGTTTTCTGGTATCTCGAAATTCCTTACATATTGTCCCACCTCGTTCCTTGCCTTGAATGTTGTCCAACTCTCAGGAGGAGTGCGCATGACACCTCCGCGCCAGTCATCCACAGCAACCTTGTGAGCGAAGATTACGGGCTGATTTACGTATATTGGAGTACCATATCGCTGACTTCCGTCTTCCTGAATACCCTGTATATTCCAGTTGCCGGGCACCTTAATGTCATCCCAACCGTCATGATTTGTTCCTAAAGACTGGAAAGTTGAATCCCGTTCCCAAGGATTAGCCACCCAGCGGAATTTCCAGTCACCATCAAGACTTTCAACATATTGCGAGTATTCGGGCAACACCTTAAGCGCATTCTCCTGATTTCCAAACGGATAAAACGTAGCACGGGGCATCTCTTTATTCAATGCGAGCCTTCCGGGAGACTGCCACTCCGTGCCGTCAGGGGAGCTGATATTTCCATACTCGAACCCATCAAGCGAGGGTATTGATGCAACGGATGCATTTATACAAAAGNCGGTAAGAAGGATTGCAGTAAAACGGTTTTTATTCATGGTCAAAAGATGTATTTAGCAAGTATTCAGCAAATATAGTAANTTTTGATTATATTTGTATCTTAATAGAGAATGTTTTGAATTCTCATATACATGTATGATATAAATCAATTCACATTANATCATGAAAACCATACAGCTTTTATCACTCGCAACACTCCTTACAGCTTCAGCTGCCGTTGCACGTACCCCCATCCTCACGGGTGACCCGGCTGAACGCGGTGATGCCTGCACCTCTATCATGGTGGGACGTAAAGCATCAGCCGACGGCTCAGTAATGACCAGCCACACATGTGACTCCTGGTATCGCACTTGGATTCAGTCAGTTCCGCCGGCCGACTATCCCAATGACACTGTAATGAGCATCTACACCGGCCGCATGCACACCGAGACNCCCTCAAGCATGGACGGCGTGAAGGAAGTTGGCCAGATTCCTCAGGCAAAGCACACTTACCGCTTTCTTGATACAGCTTACCCATGCCTCAACGAGCACCAGCTTGCAATAGGCGAAACTACCTATACCGGCCGTGAAGAACTCACCAATCCTGATGGCGGACTCTTCATGATCGANGAGCTTGAGCGCGTAGCCCTGCAACGCTGTAAGACAGCCCGCGAAGCTATCCAACTCATGGGACAGCTTGCTGAAGAATACGGCTATCGTGACGCCGGCGAATGTCTCACTATCGCTGACCCTAAGGAAGTATGGATTTTTGAAATCCAGGGTGTNGGCAAGGGAAACAAGGGAGCCGTCTGGGCCGCAGTCCGCATCCCTGATGACCACATCGCTGTTTCAGCCAACATAAGCCGCATTGGCAAGCTCGACCTCAACGACAAGGATAACTACATGGCGTCATCCAACGTCAAGGACGTGGCCCTGAAAATGGGGCTGTGGGACGGGAAAAGTGAATTTTCTTTCTGGAAAGCCTACAGCGGCGGCAACTACATGAAGGAGCCCAAGAACTACAGCATACGCGAGCTTTACATCATGCAACANCTTGCACCGAGCGCAGGATTCACTGATGANCTTGANGAACTTCCCCTCAGCGTGAAGCCTGATGCACCCGTAACCCTCGAGAAGGTCGCCGAGCTCCTGGGTTCTTACTACGAAGGCACTCCCCACAACCTCTCAGGACGCCTGAAAGTCAAGAACAACGCTAAAAAGAACAGCGANGACAGCGAGCTTCCTGACAGCATCGTCAGCCCGTTTGCCAACCCCTGGATGCAGCCTGACGAAATTGCGGTCTATGAAGCCCTCGGCGACTCACTTATGCACAACATCCGCACTGTAAGCGTGCCCTGGTGTGCCTACTCCACCATCATCCAGTGTCGTGACTGGCTCCCCGACGGCGTGGGTGGCGTAGCATGGATTTGCCTCGATAATCCCGGTCAGTCACCCAGGTTCCCCGTTTTTGCCGGTGGCACTGACCTTCCCGAGATGATTAAAATATGTGGCCAGCAACGTCATCGCGATGATGCCGCTCTCTGGCACTATCGCGAGGGTAACAAACTCGCGACAGTGCGTTGGGGTGATGCACGCAAAACCCTTGAGCCGGCACGTGACTACTTCCTTGCCAANGGTAAACGCGAACTTCCTGCTATCGAAGCTGAATACTCCCGCCTCCTCAAGGAGGGCAAGAATGACGAGGCANCTGCCTTGCTCACTGACTACACCCGTGACTTNGTAGGCGCAACCATACTNCGCTGGGACGAGCTNGGNGACNCNTACTGGCGCGCCCGCTGGAAAGGCTTCTAAACCAAATTTCATNATAATTTAATCATGGAGGGTGTATCAGAATTCCGACTTTGGTACGCCCTCCTTCAGTTTAGAANAGTAATGATNCCCCNNNTTGCCCNAGNGTGCCGGGCAACCATACCNTGCTTCTACCGAGAACAGGGGCAGCTCACCTCTGAGGCCAACTTCAGCNATCACAAAGGTAAGATCGGGATGAAAAATTGAAGGTGTAAAAAACGTANTGGGAAGGGAGAAAGATGTGAGCTATACTGTTTTTGAGGAANAGTTTCTAAAAAGTGGCGGTGAGGGAGAGGCGGAAGTTGCGGCGAGGCATTGGGTAGTTGAGNATCACGGCGTAGTCCTTACCCAGCAGGTTATTNACTTCCAACAATATCTTAAGGTCAACNTTCCCTAACTGCAGTTCACGACTCAGTGACAGGTCATGAGTATACCACGCCGGCATGTAGTTAACCTTGATATTTTCAGGCTGATTATATCGCTCGCCCACATAAATCCATGAGTAATTCACCCCCCACTGTTTCCATGATGCGTTAAGGACAGCACTTCCTGAATGATGAGGAATGTAGGGAATTTGATTNCGGTAATAAGTATCGCGGCTGTCAGTTACGTCAATAGCACGCTGGAAAGTGTATTGTCCACGCAGNGTCAATNTAAGTTTATCAACCGGCTGAATNGTGGTGACGGCATTCACGTCTATACCCCTTATATCCACGCGGCCGAGATTGAGCATTGTCCAGCGGAACATCTGCCCCTTAGGATACGCTACAATTTTGTCCTTAACGTCATTATAATAGCCATCGACATTAAGCGACAATGCTTTTAAGGTTCCCTGGTCTGGCATGTATCTCCATTCTACTCCCACATTATACTGAGTGACTTTTTCAGGTGAAAGCGCTGAATTACCCATGTCGGTATAATACAGGTCATTGAACGTTGGCATCCTGAATGATTTTTTATAAAAAGCCCGCACGGCAACGTCGGGGAAAGTAGATACAGGTCGCCAGGATACAAATAGCGCAGGGGAAATAACCGAGCGGCGATTAACTTCATCGAGCCCACTACGCCTGTCAGCAATAAATGTGCCCATCACACTACCCTGAATCTTCACGGCTGCATTCTCCCATGCTGTCGCTACGGACGCATAATTGGACAGCCGGTAAGGCCTGCGAAAGTTGTGGATATCAGCAGTCATCGTGTTCCATTGCAAGTCATAGCTCACTGAGGCAAGCCAACGTGGAAGTATTTCAAACTGATTGGCTGTCGAGAAGTATACATCCTGCTGAGTGAAATGATTGTCAATATTTATCGTGCGCTCATCGTCATTGATATAGCGTGTCTTATAAAAGGCATATTTTACATTATTGAGCGTTGTCCAGCGCCCGAAGTAGCCAGTATAGCGTCCCTGAACCATGGTGTTGTTATCCCATTGACGCTCACCACGGCGCCACACGTTATTCACAATAGCGCCCGGAATACCGCGCTTGCTGTAGTAATTATACACCTTAGCCTGCCATGACCCGCTTGTTAGGCGCCCGAATAGATTCAGTTCAGCTCGCGTTGCGTTAATATCACAGTTTTGCCTGACAGCCGTAGTATCATAGGCCGTCGAGCCATCTTGCAAAAACTTGCGGTAGCGGAATTTGTATTTTCCGCTGGAATTTATCCACTCGCCTGAAAGCTGCGCGGTAACTTTATTGCTCAGCCTATATTCCCACAGCAGCGATGGATTCACGAGATCAAATGAACCGGTGCGGAATGCCACTCTTGCCCGTGAACGCTGACCGTCATCGAAGACAGGGACACGTGTGCGCATATAAATCGAAGCGGCTGAGCCGAAATCCTTAGCCGGCTGGAGTATATTGCTGCGCTGGCCGTTATACAGCGAGAGCGACTCCATGTTGTCAAGCGAGAACTGTCCCAGGTCAATCTGTCCGTTCTGAGCGTTACCCAATTCCACGCCGTCATATACGACCCCGGTGTGATTCGTACCCATGGACCGGATGTTGACTGTCTTGAGTCCTCCCACGCCGCCATAATCCTTAATCTGCACCCCCGAGAAGTACCTCAGCGCGTCAGCTACGCTCTGACTGTTAAGCCGTCTAAGCTCCTCGCCTTGCAGTGTCTGGGCCGGAATCACGTCAGACCTGCGACTTTTAGTTACGGTTACCTCCTTGAGGGACAACACTGTATCGACATCTTCCTTTCCCCAGGAGAAAAGAATGCCACCTATGATCATAATTATGACGATAACCGGTCTCATAAACATCACAAAGATACTTTAAAAAATCCAATTCCTCAGTTAACTGTCTTTCAAAACTTCAATATCAAAAAAATGCAAAAAGTTTTTCGGGTTCATGGGGTTTTTGTAACTTTGTGGCTCTATGGGACTTCTTTTAACTATAGACCAGGGAAACAGCAGTGCCAAGCTCGTGGTGTGGAACGGTAAAGAACCGCTCCTCACTGAGTCTCACCCTGAACTTTCAGCTGACATTCTCGGCTCTCTTGCCCGCCGGTATGGATTCACACGTGCTATTTATTGCTCAGTGGGCGAGCATCAGGAAGTCCTTGCTGCTGACCTGGCTGCAAGCGGCATAGACGCTGTCGCCCTCGAATCCCTCACTCCCACTCCGCTCTCCATTGACTACGCCACCCCGCGCACTCTCGGCACTGACCGAATAGCGGCAGCCGTGGGCGCATGGTCTCTCTATCCCGGCCGCGAACTGCTGGTGATTGACGCCGGCACGGCTATCACCTATGACCGCGTGACGGCTGACGGCCACTTCCTCGGTGGCAATATAGCTCCCGGCATTGGCATGAGACTGCGCGCACTGCACGCTTTCACCGCCCGCCTGCCCCAGATTTCCACCCGCGGTGAACTGCCCGAGTGGGGAACCACTACTGATACCGCCATGCGCGCCGGGGCCTACTATGGTGTCGTAGGCGAGATTACTCACTACAAGTCTCTTCTGCCCGATGGTGCCCTCGTAATTCTCACGGGCGGATGGGGCAAGGAACTGAGCGAAATGCTCAATATTGATATTGATTACCAGGAAAGCCTTGTTAACCACGGGCTTTATCACATTTTTGAATATAATGAAAATAAGTAAAATCTCATTGCACAAGACAATAATAGCCTTTGCCGCTATTCTCGGTGCCTTCACAATGACCGCACAGAACAGTGTCAACTCTCCCTACTCACGCTTCGGCTACGGTATACTAAGCGATAACGTGACCTCAGCCCAGCGAGGCATGGGTGGCGTGGGTATCGCCATGAACTCAGGCCGTCAGATTAACGTTATGAACCCGGCATCATACGCTGCCATTGACACGCTCACATTCCTGTTTGACATAGGAGCCAACCTGCGCCAGACGTGGAGCACAGAAAACGGTACCGGCACAGATGGAGCGCCTCTCAAGGGTAGCGACACCGGTGGTGGACTTGACTACATCACCATGCAGTTCCCCCTTGGTAAATACATGGGCGGCAGTGCAGGTATTCTCCCTTACTCTGAAGTGGGTTACTCTTTCGGCGAGGCTGTCACGACTCCCGGTGGTAGCACCTCGGGCGTGAGCTCACGTCAGGGTAGCGGCGGCATCAACCAGGTATATATCGGCGTAGCCGGCCGCCCTTACAAGGGGCTCACCGTGGGTGCCAACGTAGCTTACCTCTTCGGTAAAATTCTCCATGACAACTATGTGACCAATACCAATGCAAGCCAGGCGCTCTTTGAACGTGTGCTGAAAGTTACTGACTATAAGCTTGATTTTGGTATACAGTACAGCTATAAATTCAATAAAAAGCATCGTCTCACCGCCGGCGTCACCTACTCTCCCTCCAAGTCATTCCACGGTCACTCATATGGCGTTCACTATCCCCTCACCACCTCAACCGAGATTGTTCCCGACACTACCGGCTACACTAACCTCAAAGGCCGCTTTACAATGCCTGATACCTGGGGTGCCGGTATTAACTACGAGTTCAACGACCGCCTCATGATTGAAGCTGACGTCACTTACCAGCCCTGGAGCAAAGCTAAATACCAGCCCCTGTCTGACTACGAGACCAACGAGAACTTCGTTGACCGCTGGAAGTTCAATGCCGGCATGCAGTTCACCCCTCGCCTGCGAGGCAACTATCTCCAGCGCATCCAGTATCGCGGCGGTGTATTTGCTTGCCGTGACTACCTCAATATCCACGGCAACACCCTGCGCGAATATGGCGTCTCAATTGGCTTCGGATTTCCCACCGCCAACACCATGATGCTTCGCTCAATCGTTAACCTCAGCGTTGAGTACCGCCGCCGTCAGGCCCACCCCACTCCCCTCATTAAAGAAGATTGCCTGATGATTACCCTCGGTGTCAACTTCAATGAAATGTGGTTCTTCCAGAGCAAGATTCACTAATCAGTGTAATAAGCGCCAAGCACGCATTTTCCTGTGTTGTCCATGAGTGTGAAATCGCTAAATATCCTTCCTCCGGCACTTTTCATCACCGCCGCAATGACTGTGTTCACCACTTCCTGTGGCAGTGAACACCGCGAGGAAAGAGCCATAGGGGATTCAAAGCATTTTCCCACGATGCTTACCACCGACGTCTCCACCTATATCAGCGACTCGGGCTACACCCGCTACCACGTCGAGGCCCCCATGTGGATAATGTATGAGGAGGCTGATACCCCTTTCTGGACATTTCCTGACGGAATCGACATGCAAAAGTTTGATGACTCAATGGGGGTTAACGCTACGTTTCGAGCCGACTCGGCAGTGTATTTTAGCGTGCTTAAAAAATGGCGGTTTGATGGCAATGTCATCATGAGAAACACTGACGGTGACCGCTTTGCAACACCTCAGCTTTTTTGGGATCAGAACTCCAAGAGAGTGTACTCTGACTCGTTCATGCACATCGAGCGCGCCGAGCGCATCATCGAGGGCTACGGCTTCGAGAGCAACGACCAGATGACTGAATACACCATCCTGCATCCCCAGATGATTCTACCCATCGACCGCATGCGCCAGGAACGCGCGGAACGCGCTGCACAGGACAGCATTCAGGCTGCCGACAGCGATTCAATTACGCAAGGCAAGCAGACCCCGGCACCTCAGCGCCCGGCTCCCGAAGCAAGTGAACCGGTGCGCAATGATCCCAGACTCAGGAAAGTCGAAATGTCACAACCTCAAAAGGCAGATAAAGGCATTCAAAGATAAACTACTACAAAACATACACTAAGATATGTCACCCGACCAGCAGACATGGCTTATCGTCAGCCTCATCTCACTTCTTTTTTCAGCCATATTCTCAGGCGTTGAAATCGCATTCGTCACCAGCGACCGCGTTCGCCTCGAAATTGATGTGCAGAAAGGAGGTCTGGCAAGCCGCATTCTCAACCGCTTCTACGCTAACAGCGACTTCTTCATCTCAACCATCCTCGTGGGCAACAACATCATGCTCGTCATCTACGGTATGGGAGCTGCCAAGCTGCTTGAACCGGCTATTGACCAATACATTACCCACAACGACTTCCTGATTCTGATCATCCAGACCATCCTCTCCACCGGCATTATCCTCATCACGGGCGAATACATGCCCAAGACATTGTTCCGCATCAACCCCAACCGCTCGCTCCGGTACTTCGCGATACCCATCTACCTCATCTACCTCGTTCTCTATCCCATTTCACTCCTTGCCACAGCTATCTCAAAGGGTTTGATGAAACTCATGGGAATGTCTGACTCCCAGCCCCGTCCCGCTCTACTCTCCATCGCCGATCTTAACCAGTATCTCGAGCGCACCATCGATGACAACACTGAAAATAACAACGTTATAGAAAACGAAGTCAAGATTTTCCACAACGCTCTCGACTTCTCAACCACCCACCTGCGCGACTGCATGACTCCCCGCAACGAGATTGTGGCCGTAAATATCGACACCACTGACCGCGAGGACCTCAGCAAGCTTTTCACACGCTCAGGCCGCTCCAAGATTCTCGTATTCAAGGAGGATATCGACGACGTTCTCGGCTACATCCACGTGAGTGAATTGTTTGATCCCGGTGCAGAATGGAAAGAACACCTCAAACCCGTGCTCTTTGCCCCTGAATCGCTGTTGGCCGACAAGATGATGAAGCGAATGCTCGCCGAGAAACGCTCGCTCGCTATCGTAGTCGACGAGTTTGGCGGAACATCAGGCATGGTCACCCTCGAAGACCTCGTGGAAGAAATCTTCGGTGATATTCAGGATGAGCATGACAAGTCAGGCTTCACCGCGCGCGAGGTAAGTCCCGGTGTCTACGAATTCTCCGGACGCTCTGAGATTGAGACCATCAATGACAACTACCACCTCGGTATACCCGAGAGCGATGATTACCAGACCCTTGCCGGCTACATCCTCAACACCACCGGCGCTATTCCGTCAGAAGGCGAAGTCATCGAGCTCGCCCCTCTCACGTTTGAAATCCTCAAGAAGAAAGGTGTCCGCCTCGAGCTCATCCGCGTCACCCAAAAGCACGAAGAAGAATAATCTCACGCCCGTCATTTGATGACGGGGAAGCCGAGAGCGCCCATCTCGACGCTCACGGTGAGGGTGTCACCGGTCTTGGTGCGGTTGAATTTCTCGACCCTCACCTCCCGTGGCTTGATATCACCACCGGGATATTGAAGATCAAGGAAATAAACACTATACGGATCGCCCTGAACATACCGCCGCCCCACTCGCCTGCTGCGGTGCCTTGTCTCGCGATATTTTTTGACCACAACGGCGCGCTCCTTATGGGAGGTCGACTCATTTGACATCCAAAAATTTAGCCCGTAAAAACCGGCTGAAAGAACGCCGGTAAAGAAAACGAGCACAATAAGACGGTTGACTATCTCGTTACTTATTCCGAACAGTCGACCGAATCCTCCCCGCCACGTAATGGCTATAACGCCGGCAGCTATAATGGTACATGTCAGCACCTTGCTCAGCGAGACCATTGTCCTATTTGCGAGCGCGATGAAAATGCCATAGGCCACTATAGTCACTAATATCAGCAAAATGATCAGGAAGGTTGACAGTCGGGAAGAAGATGATTTTGTCATTTGGATTTTGATTACTAATTTTGTTACAAAATTATATAAATAAAACTACACATTAAACACTATGAAAAAGATTATTATCGCATTGAGCCTCGCTCTCGTAGCAGGCGGATCTTTCACAATGTCAGCCCAGTTCAACCTCAAGAAAGTTGCCCAGGCCGGCGCTAAAACCGTTCAGGCTCTCACACTCTCTGACGAGCAGATGGCCGCTTACTGCAAGGAATCAGTTGAATGGATGGACAAGAACAACCCCGTCACTCCCGCTGACAGCCCCTATACCCAGCGCCTTGCACGCCTCACCGAGGGTATCACCGACGCTGACGGTATTCCATTGAATTTCAAAGTCTATGACGTTATTGACGTTAACGCCTTCGCGTGCCCCGACGGTAGCGTGCGCGTGTTCTCTTCACTCATGGACATCATGAACGATGACGAGCTCATGGGCATCATAGGCCACGAAATAGGCCACGTAATGAAACGCCACAGCAAGAACGCATTCAAGAACGAACTAATGACAGGCGCCCTCAAGGACGCTATCGCCTCAACCGGCGGTAAAGCAGCTGCACTCACTGAGTCACAGCTTGGTACACTCGGCAGCTCACTCATCGGCGCAAAATATTCTCAGAAACAGGAGAAAGAAGCTGACAACTGCGGCTATGACTTCCTCGTTGCTCACGGCCGCAATCCATGGGGCATGGTCATGGCATTTGAGAAATTCCAGAACATGGAAGGCAGCAACGGGTCAAAATCAAGCTACTTCTCCAAAATGTTCTCATCCCACCCCGAGACCAAAGCACGCATCGAGGCAATGACCGCACGCTGCCAGAAGGACGGCATCGAGCGTCCCGCTGCTGAAGAGCCCGCAGCCGAATAATTTGCCCTCGGGATAGTTCGGAGCCTATGACCTCCCCGTCATAGAATGTTATCAGCAAGAGGTAAAACCGAGACGGTCCGGAGAGACTGTTGGAACAGTAGGCGCGTGGCTAAGCGACCGGCAGGGAGCGCAGCCCGCGCATGACAGTTTCCACCGTTTACGTTCCGGCGTGTATGGATTTCAGCTTAGTGGCAATCCATACACGCCGGAACTTATTCTATATAAGCCTATTGAACCGCGGGCTGCGTTCGTGATGCCTAACGTCATCACTCACTTAGCGCCACGGCTACTGTCCCGACGGCCTCTCCGGGCCGTCCTCCCTTCCCCGTTTATCTTGGGATGTTTCGGAGCCTATGACCTCCCCG
>JAAVGQ010000065.1 GCA_014800105.1 Bacteroidales bacterium
AATATCTTCGTGGTGGTGCTCGTAGCCACTGCAGGCGCACTGGTGGGATCCCTCATAAACTACTATCTCGCGATGTGGATTGGGCGCCCGGTTATCTATCGTTTTGCTGACAGCCGCCTGGGGCACGCATGCCTGCTGTCACCTCAGAAGGTTGACAGAGCCGAGAAATATTTCGATGCTCACGGTTCTTCATCTACATTCATCGGCCGCCTTATTCCCGCAGTGAGACAACTCATTTCCATTCCTGCCGGTCTCGCCCGCATGAATATTGTAAAATTCATAATTTTTACCGGCTTAGGTGCAATGGTTTGGAATATCGTGCTTGCCGTCCTTGGATGGTGGTTAGGCACTCTTTATACAGTTGACGAGCTTCAGCCCAAGATTGAACAATACAACGGCTACTTGACAATCGCCGGATGTTGCTTGCTAGGCATTTGTGTTCTTTACATCCTTTGGAACGCTTTCCGTCGCAAGGAGCATGCTAATCATTGAATACAGCAATAGCTAAAAGCTTTTCAACTATCCACCTTCATTATCAATCATTTTAAGTTAAAATCATGCTCGTATCCCCTTCTCTTCTGTCAGCTGACTTCGGTAATCTGCAGGCTGACGTGCAGCGAATGAATAATACTGAAGCTGACATGCTTCATATCGATATAATGGACGGAGTTTTCGTCCCCAATATTTCAATGGGATTCCCCGTTCTGAAAGCCATCCAGAAACATGCGACTAAACCGCTGGACGTTCACCTCATGATTGTTGAGCCCCAGAAGTATATCTCACAAGTGAGAGACTGTGGTGCTGAAATCATGAATATCCACCAGGAAGCGTGCATACATCTTCACCGCACGGTGCAGGAAATCAAGGCTGCCGGAATGAAAGCCGCCGTGACACTTAATCCTTCGACCCCTGTCGAGACCCTCACTGATATTGTTGCTGAACTCGACATGGTTCTCCTTATGTCAGTTAATCCCGGTTTCGGAGGTCAGAAATTCATACCCAATACGCTTAATAAAGTAGCTCGTCTGCGCAAGCTCATTAAAGAGACGGGGTCCACAGCCCTCATCGAGATTGATGGAGGTGTAAATTTAGAGACAGGCCGTCAACTCGCTGACGCCGGTGCCGATATTCTTGTTGCCGGCAGTTTCGTATTCAATGCCACTGACCCTGCTGCTGTTATTAAAGAACTCAAGAATTTATGAAAAGCTTTCGCAACAGATACAATCATTATGACCCCGAACAGGAACAGGACATGTTCTCTCCTTCTCAGGAAGAAGAGACATCTTCCCCTGCATCCTCAACCAAAGCAACCAAGAAAAGACGAGAGAAAGATACTCCGAGAGAATGGCCCGGCTTCATTAAATTCTTTTTAGATAAGCGCACCCACGCTGTAATCGGTATCATTCTCATTCTCCTGTCAGCTTATCTCTTTATTGCAGCGCTGTCTTATATCTCATCATCAGCTGCCGACGACCAGAGTAAAGTCAACGAGCTGTCTATCTCCGAGATGATTAACGAGCCCGTGGGAATCACCAACATTGCAGGACCCGCCGGAGCGACTGCTGCTCATTTCCTTCTAACCAAGAGTCTTGGCGTGGGATCACTGGTACTTGTAATCTACCTTTTCATGCTCGGGTTGGCTTTGATTGGTCTCAAAAAAAAGCTCTATTTCTGGAACCTGACGCTCAAATGCCTTTTTACCGGTATCGGTGTTTCAATAATCGTAGGACTTGTAGACATTTACATCAGCTCTGACAACGTTTACCCCCTGGGAGGATATCACGGAAGATATATCAATCTGTGGCTCATTGACCGCGCTCAATGGGTAGGTGCTATTGCAATCGCCGTCGCGCTTGCCGCAGCCCTGACATTCATATATCTGTATGACATCATCAAGGTTTCACGCCGTGTAAGAGATGCTTATCGTGTAGCGTTTCCTCCCGCTCCCAAAGCCAATACTGAATCTGAAAGCGAAGAAAATTCTGAAACCGGCAATCAGGATCACTCTGCTTACTTACCCAACGAGAACGGCGAACAAGCGCCCTATGATCCCAATACCCGACCCGAGATGATTCCTGTGAGCGTTAACTTCATTGATGACATGCCGGTAAAGCCTGAAGATCTTCCCTACATGCCCGATAACGGAGTTAACAACACTGAAGTAGAGAATAATCAGGAAAATACTGAGACTGATGATGCGACTGAGGAAATAAACGGAGTACCTGAGGTTGAGGAGGAAATCCAGGAAACAACCATTATCGATAAGGAGGATATCACAAGATTCCTTCCCGCTGAGGAACCTGAACACGCTGAGGATTCCAAGGCAGCCGAATCTTCTGATTCTCACGAAGAGGAGAAAAAGGATGATAGCATTATTACCCCGGCTATCAAGATTGCTGCAGCTATCGGCACAACCGAGACAGTTAAGGCCGCTGCAGTTAGTGCAATCAATGTCAACGAGCCGACTGATGTACCGGAATTTGTGGACGACACACCCATTGAGGTTATGGAACATAATGAGGTTGCCGAGATTTCCAACGAGGTTGTCGATATGAATCCTGACATTATCGAAGAGAAAACTGAGCCCGCGCCTGTAGTTNCNTCATCCACAGTTGTTGAGACAAATGAACCGCTTCAAATCTCAGAGAACTTCAACGTCAAAGTGACNGAAATCGAAGCCGGGACTGAAGATGTAAGTGAATTATACGACCCCACTGCTGAGTTGTCACGCTATGAACGTCCCTCTCTCGATCTCCTCATTGATCGTGGTAGCATGACTAAGACCATCGATCCTGAGGAGCAGGAAGAAAACAAGGAACGTATCATAAAGACACTTAAGGACTACGGCATCGAAATCTCTAAAATTGAGGCAACCATCGGCCCGACTGTAACACTGTATGAAATCATCCCGGCCGAAGGTGTACGTATTGCTAAAATCAAACGTCTCGAAGATGACATAGCGCTGAGCTTAGCCGCTCTTGGAATCCGTATTATCGCTCCCATTCCCGGCAAAGGAACTATCGGCATCGAGGTACCTAACAAGAAAACGCAGATTGTGTCAATGCGCTCAGTCCTTGGCTCAAAAGCATTCCAGGAATGTAACTATCAGTTGCCCATGGCAATGGGAGCAACCATCTCTAATGATATTTACATTGCTGACCTTGCCAAGATGCCTCACCTCCTCGTGGCCGGTGCAACCGGTCAAGGTAAGTCAGTGGGTCTCAACGCGATTATCGCCTCACTTCTTTATAAGAAGCATCCAAGCGAACTGAAATTCGTACTTGTTGACCCCAAGATGGTTGAGTTCAGCCTGTATGCCCGCCTTAAGAACCACTTCATGGCACAGATCGAAGATGAGGAAGATGCCGTTATCACTGACCCTGACAAGGTTGAAAGAACTCTCAACTCTCTTTGCGTCGAGATGGATAACCGCTATAACCTCCTCAAGGATGCCGGTGTGAGATCCTTGCTCGAGTACAACGAGAAATTCTCTCAGCGTCGTCTCAATCCTGAAAAAGGACACCGCTATTTGCCTTATATCGTAATAATTGTCGATGAGTTTGCTGACCTTATCATGATGTCAGGTAAGGCAATCGAAACGCCTATAGCACGTATCGCCCAGAAAGCCCGTGCCGTGGGTATGCACATGATTATCGCAACCCAGCGTCCGTCAGCCAACGTTATTACAGGTATTATCCGCGCTAACTTCCCGGGACGAATTGCCTTCAAGGTGTTCTCTATGGTCGACAGTAAGGTTATTCTTGACCGCTCGGGTGCTAACCAGCTAATAGGCCGCGGTGACATGCTTTTCTCTCACAACGGTTCTATGGAACGCGTGCAGTGTGCCTTCATCGATACTCCTGAGGTTGACGCAATTGTGGACACTATCAGTAATCAACCCGGATTCGGTCATCCATACTTCTTGCCCGAGCCTCCCGCAGCTGAAGGAGAAGTTACAATCGGTTCTATCACTGACCGTGATGCACTCTTCGAAGATGCAGCCCAGTTCCTGTGTTCAAGTGGCGACACTGCATCAACTTCATCATTGCAGCGCAAATTCTCAATAGGTTATAACCGCGCCGGCAAGATTATGGACCAGCTTGAATCAGCAGGCATCGTGAGTGCGGCACAAGGCAGCAAACCACGTAACGTTCTCGTTGATCTCTTCCAGCTTGACGCAATACTAAACGCTCACCGTGACTAAAAATGAAGCCAATGAGAAACCTCCTGTCACCAAAAACAATTTCAGTGCTTAAAAACACCGTGCGGTGGGCTCTCATCCTGTTTGCCCTGTTTCATTTTGCCATGAGATTGTCGGCAGCTGAAACAGCCTCATCAGTCCTCAAGCACCTGTACAACCGCTTCAATAATCAACCTGTAGAGGTTACCTTCCGCGTAATGTCTCCCGGAGCTTCACCCAAGGGAGTTATCGTGCTTGACAAGGATCGTTTTACAATCAAATCTGATGATCTTTCTACATGGTATGACGGTACTACTCAATGGACCCTCTCCCACTCTATCAACGAGGTAAATGTCATCACACCTACCTCCGAAGAGCTTGCCGAGATAAACCCTCTGCTCATCATGCGGTCAATGTCAACACTTTTCAATGCCGAGCTTGGTGATGCACCTGCAGGACAGTATCTTCTGAAACTCGTGAGCAAGGATAAGGACTACCCTATCTCATCAGCAACTATAAAAATTAAAAACAATGAGTGGACACCCACTGAGGTTACAGTCGTCTCCAACACCGGCGAGCGTTATTCATTTATAATAACAAAAGTGAAGGAACTCGGGAAAATTGAAAAAAATTGTTTTCGTTTCAACCCGGCTGACTTCCCGGGTGTTCAAGTAATTGACCTGCGATAATTAACAGTAAAAAAAAATACTATCACGATGTCAGCGACATCTTTAAATCTTCAATAATTATGGACAAGACTAAATGCTTAATCATAGGAGGAGGTCCTGCCGGTTTCACCGCAGCAATTTACGCTTCTCGCGCTAATCTCAATCCCATTCTCTACGAAGGAATACAGCCCGGCGGACAACTTACAACTACTACTGAGGTTGAAAATTTCCCCGGTTATCCCGAGGGTATCACCGGTCCCCAGCTCATGGCTGGGATTGGTGATGTACGCCGTTTCACGCACAAGGGTGCTCTGGTTGCTTTTGCAGGGA
>JAAVGQ010000012.1 GCA_014800105.1 Bacteroidales bacterium
TGACCTTGTTGCTTTGAAATATGCAATCATGATTAACGGCGTTACTCAGCTCATCATGATGAAGAGTGACGTGCTTGACGGTTTCGATGAAATCAAGGCATGCGTGGGTTACGAAATCAATGGCGAGAGAACTGACCGCTTCCCCTTCGACGTAGATATGGAAGCAATCAAGCCCATCTATGTTACTCTTCCAGGCTGGAAGACTGACATGACGAAGATTGATTCCGAGGAGAAGCTTCCTACCAAGTTCGTTGAGTATGTTGACTTCCTTGAAAAGGAACTTGAGACTCCCATAACGATTCTTTCAGTTGGACCCGACCGTAGCCAGACTATTGTAAGAAAATCATTTAAGTAATATGACTTCGCGTCAAATATGTTCTACTCTGGCCTCACTGATGTCTCAATATGACATTAGTGAGGTCATTGTTTCTCCCGGTTCAAGAAACGCTGTTATCATAGAGGCATTACATAAAAGCGGGAATTTCAATCTCGTGCCTGTTATCGATGAACGTAGCGCCGCATTCATTGCTCTGGGGCATGCGATGATAAGCAACAAGTGTGTTGCGCTCGTATGCACGTCAGGATCGGCACTCCTGAATTATGGCCCGGCCATTGCCGAGGCTTGCTATCGGCGATTGCCGTTATTGATTATTTCAGCTGACCGACCTCATGAAATAATTGACCGAAACGACGGACAGACGATTGTACAACCTGATGCGTTTTCAAACCTTATAGGGAAGAGCTACAACATTTCTCACAACGAGAGCAANNAATATATCAATCTGCTTCTCAATGANGCAATGAACTCGGCAACCAAGCCGGCTGCCATTCCNGTGCATATTAATGTCGAGATCGCTGATCCTTCGTTAACGACCGGATGTGAAGCTGACGCCCCGAAGACCCAAAAGATTGAGTTTTTTAATAATTCANATCTTCTTCCTCAGGAACAGATGAAGCAATTAGCCNGAGAGCTTTCTTCGCCACGGCGCGTAATGGTTGTTGCCGGAGGNATGCAACCTTCTCAGCGACTCTCCANAGCGTTGTCAAAACTTTGTGGATTCGGAANCTGGATTGTTCTTGCTGATAACGTAGCAAATTTACATGGTCGAGGTATTGTTACCGGATTATTCTCAGTATGTTCCCACGAATCATTAAAGCATAAACCCGAGATTTTCCCTGACATCGTCATTACGATTGGAAGCCCAATAATTTCCTCCCATTTAAAGGATTTTATAAAATATATTGACTGCGAGCATTGGCATNTAGGTGTAGAGGAAAGAGCGCAGGATACATTCGGAAAGCTCACAAAATCCATAACCGCTGCCCCTGAGGTCTTCTTCGCTCAGTTGATAGCTAATATCAGACGGAATAATTCAGTCAGTACATTCACTAATGATTGGNTGAAGTTNGCCCAGTCAGCTTATAGTGAAGCTAAACAATATATTGCAACCACTAAATGGAGCGATATTAAAGCGCTAACTACCATACTTTCATCGACNCCACGTAGCTGTAACGTTCAGCTGTCAAACGGACTTACCTCTCGATATGCTCAGGTTTTGCCTTTCGATTTTCATCGAGTGGATTGCAACAGGGGCGTGAGTGGTATTGACGGTTCAACTTCGACCGCCATAGGAGCAGCTCAGGCCTTTGAAGGAACAACACTACTCGTTACCGGTGACATGAGCGCACAGTATGACATAGGTTGCCTGACAACCGGTCAGGTACCATCTAACCTGAAAATAGTTCTCATGGATAACGGAGGCGGGACTATCTTCAACTTCATCAAGGGCACCCGTTCATCGTCGATAACGGCTGATTATCTTGCGATATCTCATCAATATAACGTTGATAAGATTGCTGCATCAGCAGGTATAAAGGTATTTTNTGCAAGCAACGAGGTGGAACTGAAAACTGAGTTAAAGCACTTTTTCCAGCATAATTTTGAACCCGCAATGCTTGTTGTTAAGACTGATAGCAACGAAAGTGCTCAAGTATTTACTGAATTTTTGAAACGAAATAAAAAATAATTATATGGCAACACGTGAATGGAAAACTATAAAGGAATACACTGATATTCTTTTCCAACAGTATAAAAACATTGCAAAAATCACTATTAACCGTCCCGAAGTATATAATGCTTTCCGCCCGTTAACAAACAGGGAGATGCTTGACGCTATGGACTATTGCCGTGAAGCTCCTGATATCAGGGTAGTTATTCTGACAGGTGCCGGAGACAAGGCTTTCTGTTCAGGTGGAGACCAGCGAGTTAAGGGTATTGGCGGCTACATCGATGAATCAGGCATGCCACGCCTCAATGTGCTNGACTTGCACAAAGCNATCCGTTCACTCCCCAANCCCGTTATCGCAATGGTAAACGGCTATTCCATTGGCGGTGGAAATGTGCTCCAGGTGGTATGCGACCTCACTATAGCCTCAGAAAATGCACGTTTTGGCCAGACAGGTCCCAAGGTAGGCAGCTTCGATGCCGGTTTTGGTTCGAGCTATCTTGCCCGCTGTGTAGGGCAGAAAAAAGCNCGCGANATATGGTTCCNTTGCCGCCAGTACACTGCAGCCGAGGCTCTCGACATGGGAATGATTAATGCTGTAGTTCCTTTTGACCGTCTTGAAGATGAAACCGTGGAATGGTGCGAGACAATATGCATGCGTAGCCCCATGGCCGTGCGTATGATTAAACGTGGTCTCAATGCAGAACTCGACGGCCAGCGCGGTCTCATGGAATTTGCCGGAGATGCAACTTTAATGTACTATCTCATGGATGAAGCTCAGGAAGGCAAAAAAGCTTTCCTTGAAAAACGCACTCCTGATTTTGACCAGTTCCCCAAATTCCCCGGTTAATACACTACTATGCTCCGCGCTAAATTCATACCTTATCGCTTAAACTTCAATTTTACCGCCATTACATCGCGGCAAAGCATGACCTTTAAGGACACCTATCTCCTGTTTGTTACCGATACGGATAAACCCGGCAAAACAGGAGTGGGAGAGTGTGCACTGTTTAAAGGCCTGAGTGCNGAAGACAATTCCGGGTATGAACAAAGGCTCAAGTGGCTTTGTGATAACATCAACAGGGTTTCGCTCGATGATATAGAGGACTCATCAATAAGATTTGGCTACGAGACGGCCATGTGGTCACTACATGGCACGTCACCGTGGCATCTTTTGGATAATCCTTGGAGTGACAATAACGAGTCAATCAATATCAACGGACTCGTGTGGATGGGTGATTTCGATCTCATGATGAAACGCATTGAGGATGTAATTTCAAAAGGCTTCATCACAGTCAAGATAAAAATTGGCGGGATTGATTTTGAAAACGAGCTCGATATGATCAAACACATCCGCGAGAATTATTCTGATAAGAATCTCACTATCCGTCTGGATGCCAACGGCTCTTTCACGCCTAAGGATGCTCTTCAAAAGCTTGAGCGTCTTGCACGCTATGATATTCACTCTCTTGAGCAGCCCATTAAAGCAGGACAGTGGAGTAAAATGCGCGAGATAACAAAATATTCGGCAATCCCCATTGCTCTTGATGAGGAACTCATCGGCAACCTGAACTATGATAAGCGTAACTATTTACTCGATGGCACACAACCTCAATTCCTGGTACTGAAACCTTCGTTGCACGGAGGATTCGCAACCTGCGACGGGTGGATTGAAGATGCAACCCAGCGAGAATTAGGGTGGTGGTCAACATCAGCACTGGAATCTAATATAGGGCTTAATGCCATAGCCCAGTGGGTTTCAAGAAAGAATATTTCACTGCCTCAGGGACTCGGAACGGGTTCACTTTATTCGAATAATTTTGAGTCTCCTATCAAGGTTAATAACGGCTCGCTGGTTTATGAAAAGGAAGCACAGTGGGATGAAAAGTCAATCTATAAACTATTTGACCATGATTCCTAATTATAAACCCGAGCGAATCAATTTCGACCCAGAAGATATTGCAACCGTTGATTTCCTAAGTCAATGGATAACTGACAATCAAGTGATTACAGCTCATACGTCAGGCTCAACGGGGAGACCAAAGGACATATATCTGCTCAAGAGTGATATGATAAGATCAGCTGAGTCGACCTGCAAGTATTTTGGTATTGATGAAAATTCACTATTAGTGTGCCCTCTATCAGCTGATTATATTGCAGGAAAGATGATGATAGTTCGAGCTATTGTTTCCGGTGCAACTCTATATATGATTAAGCCATCCAATCAGCCACAACTTCCTGATGTACCGCAAATCGATCTATTGCCGATTGTCCCGTCCCAAATCGATGGTGTTGTTGAATCACTATCTCACTCAAATGTTAAGAATATAATCATAGGTGGAGCTCCTTTATCTCCTGCGCAATTCAATAAAGTGTGTGAACTTGAAAATGTTGCTTGCTTTTCAACTTACGGTATGACCGAGACATGTAGTCATGTCGCTTTGAGACGTATTTCTCCCGGTAATGACTTATACGAAGGATTGCCTGGATATACATTTGAAACCGACAGCCGCGAATGCCTTGTAATTGATAACGACGATTGCTCCTATAAACGGCTCGTCACCAATGACATCGTCGATTTGGTATCGCCGTCATCATTCAAATGGATGGGAAGATACGATAACGTAATTATTTCAGGTGGCCTGAAAATACACCCTGAAGATATAGAACAAAAGATTTCAGGAGTATTAGATTGCCCATTTTTCATTACCGGCACTGATGATGAAAAGTGGGGTAAAAAGATTGTACTTACAGTAGAAGGGGAACAATGTGACACGACAAAACTCGAGGATTATTTTGTTTCACATTTGAAACCTCACGAGCGTCCACGTCAAATTATCTTTGTTGATAGACTTCCACGCACGGAAAATGGCAAAATAAAACGCCACAACCACTAATGGCAATGACGTTTGAATTTATAACTTTAGTTAAGGATTAACCAAATTTTGAAATCTTTCTGAGCATCGCTTCATTTAAGATTCTGATGCGGCGGCCGTCGACTGTAATAATCTTTTCATTGACGAAACCTGACAGCGTGCGAATGGCATTGCTCGTTGTCATGTTTGAAAGGCTTGCTAAATCTTCACGTGAGAGATAGATGCGCAGGGTAGAGTCATCATCCTCGTAACCGTAATTTTCCATCAATACAATAAGCGCTTCAGCAAGACGTCCGCGAATGTGCTTCTGTGTAAGGTTGACAATCTTTGTATCAGAGCCACCGAGGTTTCGAGATAACTCGTGAATGAAGAACCAGGTGAGTTTATTGTTATTGTGCATAATATCCTCAACAAGTTTCATGGGTAATGCTCCCANGGTTGAAGCTTCAAACGCGGCTGCACTTGATACATAAGGTTCCTTAGCGAAATAAGCGCGATAACCAAAATATTGCACCGGACGAATTAAGCGGAGAATCTGTGTGCGACCACCAATGCCGTCCTTATATATCTTCACCTTACCTTTCAACAGAATCCAAAGATTTTCAGGNTGTTCATGCTCAGCATAGACAATCTGGTTCTTTTTGAACGTGTGTAGTTCAAACGCCTCAATTATGCGACGTTTTTCTTCACCATCAAGAATTGACCATATTTCGGCTAAATCCTGACTGATTATTGTTTCAAGTTCACTTTTTACCATTTCGGAAAAATTCCTAAACCTTTTTTTGTGAGAATAAATCACTTAGCATTAGAATTGTACCTAAAAGAACATGGTGTNCACCAGTAAATTAATCAGCCACTTGATTTATTCTATATACAAAAATAAATCAAATGGCTAAGAAATACAAATTTCGCGAACTAAAAGTTGAAATATTGTCAGCGAGTCATAAAATTAACGCTTACCCTGATAGTAGTCTAAAAGTCTATATCTCAANAGATACTCGTAGTGAGCCTGAATCTGTTGAATGCGTGCTTTGTAAAGATTTGTTTTAGACTGCTCATATTCAGCTGACGTAGCACGTCCCAGATTATACTTTTCAGTCATAGCTTCAAAAGCGATGCTGGCTGCATTAGTTGATGTCTTGGCGGTATTAAACTTTTCCTTTGCACCGCAAGCCTGAACGTGAGCCTGCTCGATGCTCTTATAGAGGTCACTCTTGACCTGATCCACCTGTAGCTGAGAAGTNAATAACTGAGCCTTGGCTCTTCTCACCTGGGTCCTTGTAGAAAGACCGTCAAAAATGGGTATGTTCAGTGAGAGACCGATGTAAGTGTTATAGTTTTCCTTGAACTGAGTTTTNAANGGAAGGTTNTTTATNCCATTGAGTTTATANTAGCTTGAACCTATACCACCGTTAAGTGATAGAGTGGGGATNTANCCTGTTTCAGCTACCTTGATAGCTAACTTTGAAACCTCGACATTTGACTCGGCAGCTTTTACTGAACTGTAATTTTCAGCAGCTTTCGCATATACTTGGCGTGCTGATGGAATCACAGGATCTCCATCATTTAAATAAACAACCTGAAAATCATCACTGTTTTCGAGCTGTAACAACTGAGTGAGCTCAAGAATAGCAAGATTATAATCGTTCACTGAGTTAACGAGTGAGAGCTGGTCCTGCGCTAACTGTGACTCAGCCTCAAGAACCTCGACCTCNGCAATCTTTCCTTCTTCAGCGAGTGAACGTCGACGATTCAGTTCATAGCTNGAAAGGTCAACCTGAGACTGAGACGTCTCCATTACCTCGCGAGANTATAGNACCTGAAGATACTGTGCAATGATATTCAGTGAAATATTATCGCGGGCTGATTCAAGCTGCCAGGCGAGTTGCTTTAGATTGAGTTTTGATTGNTCATAGGTTCTGATATTGCGGAGACCGCTGAAAATNGGTACACTGAACGATGCTCCTACCTGAAAGTTAGATGTATTACGATTAGCATANGTGTTCTGTGCAGTAAGACCGCGGCCAAAGTTGAATGACTGGCTCGCACTACCGCTCANACGTGGCAGGAAAGCATTACGGCTATCTTCAACTCCAAGCTCACCGGTGACGAGATCCTGCTCCCTCAATTTTATAGTCANNTTATTTTCGATNGCATANTCAATACATTCCTGCAATGACCATTCCCTGGANAAGGCNAGCTGGAATATCGACGTCAGCAGTAGTCCTGAAACTAATATCTTGTTAAGTCTCATCTTCTTTACTTTTTAATTTCATTACCTCTTAAACGGGACTGCGTATTAATCGCGTTATTCCTGATTTCTACGTTAACACCGTCACTCAGGCCAAGTTCTACAGGCTGGCGGTTGTAAATGCTCTTGTCCTCATCCTGAAGCACGTAAACGAACGTGCTGTCACCCTCAAATTCCACGAGACTCTCAGGGACAGTGACAACATCGTGAACACTGTTCAGGATAACAGTAGCATTTGCGCTGTAACCGGCACGGAGCTTGATGTTCTCGTCAGTTTTCACGGCGCCTTNGAGCTCGAAAGTTGTCGCACCGTTTTCCTCGGTAGCGATAGGTGCAATTTTTTCAATGGTTGCAACGAGCTCAACATCAGGAAGAGCACCTATAGAAATTTTCATATCCATTCCTTCATCGAGAAGNCCCACCTCGGTTTCATCGATTTTACCCTTGAAAATGAGATCACGCATGTCAGCAACCTTTGCGATTGTAGTACCGTCATTCATCGTGTTAGCTTGAATTACCGAGCTACCCACCTTAATGGGGACTTCAAGCACAAGACCCGTGATGGTAGCACGCACCAGGGTATTACTCTGCTGGGCATTTGTATTTGAAACTCCATCCTTNACGATTGAAAGCTGGTCACGGGCAGCTTCGAGTTCCTGCTTTGCCCTCTCGTANGCAGTAAAATCCTGNTCGTATTTTTCACGGCTCTCAAACTTCTTTTCATAAAGAGATTTAGTTCTCTCGAATGTGAGTCGTTTTTCTTCGAGATCAAGCTCGGCGACGGTTACTCGGTTATGAGCAGTTGAAAGNGTTGATTCATCAGGGATAACCTTAATGCGTGCAATTACATCTCCCTCCTTCACNTCATCACCAGGCTCAACGTTAACCTCGGCAATAATTCCTGAAATCTGGGGCTTAATCTCAATCTCGTCACGAGGCTCGATTTTACCGGTGAGCACTGTCGTTTTCTGAATGTCACCTATCACCGGCTGCACGTTCATGTACTTGACATCCTTGGGCCGGGAATTTAGAAAGAGATAAACGAATGTTCCTAAAAAGATTGCAATGACTGCAATCCACATCGTTACTTTAAAAAACTTCTTCATATATGATTACTTTTATTATTATTTCGATTCTATGGGGGCAGGAGAGTATTGTGAGGGTATCATGATCTCATAGCTTCAACCGGTTTAATCTTCATTGCCTTTCTTGCAGGTACCAGACCAGCAACAGTACCAAGGATTACGAAAGTTATAACAATTCCAAGAGCCTGGCTAAAGTGGAGCTGGAAGCGAGGCGTGAAGAGTTCATCGCTAAGCATCAACTGTGCACCGGCAAGAATTGCAACAGCAAAACATATTCCGGCAAATCCCGCTGTAAATGT
>JAAVGQ010000066.1 GCA_014800105.1 Bacteroidales bacterium
AAACCCTGAGCGGTAGTCAGCTCCGCGCGTCTGCAACGACCGAAACGCTGTCGAGAGAACATTGACATCGTTGGAAAAATACAAGGCACAATGGCCCGCGGTTACCTTCTTTAACCCCTACGGGGATAGCGCTCCACCGGAGCCTATGACCTCCCGGTCATAGGCTGTTTGTCTTTGGGCAGGGATGTCCTTAACATTAGTATTATCGGTTAAAGTTATATAATCAGGGGAACTCTAAAGGGAAGCTCTTTGTTGTGGTAATAAAATTTGGTAGATACGTTTCATATCGCACTCTACCCAACAATTAAACTTTCGTGCTATGGAAACCACAAATAACATTACATATCTTAACCACAGCGGATTCCTTATTGATTCGCCAACGGCAATATTGGTGTTTGACTACTATCAGGACCCGTCTCACTCAGTTGAACGCATCGTGAATGAAAATCCTGAAAAGCCGATAATATTTTTAGTGTCTCACCACCATTATGACCACTTTAACAAGGCGATTTTCAACCTTGCTCCGGGCAGAGAACGTGTATATATAATGTCATCAGACATTCGTTCAAGCTTGAAAACCGATAAAACAGCTGAGAACTCAACACTCCCTATCAGATGGATTATGGCTGGAGATACCATCAATGAGTTACCGGGTGACGTAACAGTGAAAGCCTTCGGGTCAACTGATGTGGGTGTCAGCTATATGGTCACGCTACCCTCAGGAACCAAGATTTTCCATGCCGGGGATTTCAATTACTGGCACTGGCAGGATGAGAATTCATTTGCTCAAGTCAGGAGGGCTTACAATAAGTTTGTAGCCATCATGATGGACGTCATGTCTGATGTGAGCAATATCGATATAGCATTCTTCCCGGTTGACCCGCGACTGGGTACGGATTTTGCAGCCGGAGCTCGATTGTTCCTGGAGAACATTGACGTCAAGTATTTCTTCCCCATGCACTTCTGGGGAGACTATAAGGATGCCTGTGACTTCCCCACCTACATTCCTGATAACACTGACAGTTTCTGTCTTCATGTTCCCGGCGAGACAGTGGAATTGACGGCAACTCATGCTCGATTTCTTCAGCTCGTGTGACATCGAGAATCACGGTTATGTGTTAACGCCAGGACTTGAAAAGGTAGTCTGAGAGGTAAAATGGTGCTTGATTGGCAATTATTCGAGCCGTTTATTAAAAAAACTTGCTCAATCATTGTTGTAAATTGAAAAAAAAGTGTGATATTTGCATATCCAAAACAAGGGCCTCAAGACCGGGGCTCTTACTTATGCACCATATCATCATTAATTTACATATAAAAACTTACAGCAATGACTAAAGCAGACATCGTTAACGAGATTTCAAAGTCTACCGGTATTGAAAAAGGAGCTGTTCTTGAGACTATCGAGAAGTTCATGGAAGTTGTAAAGGACTCTCTTGCTCACGGCGAGAATGTTTACCTTCGCGGTTTCGGTAGCTTCATCATCAAGGTTCGCTCAGAGAAGACAGCCCGCAATATCTCTAAGAACACAACTATCATCATCCCCGAGCACAAGATCCCGGCATTCAAGCCTGCTAAGGTGTTCATGGAAGAGGTTAAGTAATCGAGATCTCATTCTACGAAGTTCATATTTAACTCAAATTTATTAATCACTAAATCCTGCTCACAATGCCCAGCGGAAAGAAAAGAAAAGGCCACAAGATGGCAACTCACAAACGTAAAAAACGTCTGAGAAAGAATCGTCACAAGAAGAAGTAATTCTTGACATTCACATTGACTAAACGCATAACAGAACAAACCCGGAGGCAGCAACTGATGTACAAAGTCAGAATCCAACTGTGCCCCGTGTTTGTTCTCAGCGTTTTAAGAGTATGTTTACTTTTAACACGTATTTACAGTTAAACAATCTACCTCACGGTTCTTGAGAGTGATACATTAATCTAATTTTGAGTGATAAGTAAACTAACTCTAACAAATAAACTAAACTGAACTGATAATGAAAAGCGAATTAATTGTTGACGTACAACCTCAGGACGTGTCAATCGCGCTCCTGGAGGATGGCAGGCTGGTTTCGCTCCAAAAGGAGAGCCGGTCTCAGGCCTATGCCGTTGGCGACATATATCTCGCTAAGGTTAAGAAGCTCATGCCGGGCCTGAACGCGGCATTCGTAAACGTTGGTTACGAAAAAGACGCATTCCTTCATTATCTCGATCTTGGCTCACATTTTGCCACCTACCGCAGCTTTATTGACCAGCTTTTAGAGCCTGAACGAAAGCGCATTCCGGCGATCTCAAAGGTCAAGCCTCTCCCCGACATTGACAAGCACGGTTCTATNGCCGACCTCCTCTCCCCCGGCCAGGAACTGCTCGTGCAGATTGTCAAAGAGCCCATTTCCTCTAAGGGNCCCCGCCTCACNACCGAGATTTCCTTCACAGGCCGCTACATGGTGCTGATGCCATTCAGCGACAAAATCTCCATTTCACAAAAAATTAAAAGCACTGAGGAGAAACACCGCCTCAGGCAGCTCATTTCGAGCATTAAGCCACGCAACTTTGGTGTAATCATACGCACGAGCGCCGAGGGCAAAGGCGCCGCTGAGCTCGTGGGTGAACTAAAGACACTCCTGCAGTGCTGGAACAACACCATAGCNCGCGCCCAGAAGGCTGAAGCTCCCGCGCTTATCTTCGAGGAAGAGAGCCGCATCGTGGGAGTGCTTAGGGATATTTTCTCCCCCACGTTTGAAAGTGTGTGGGTCAACGATAACGAGGTCAAGGAGCAGATTGAAAAATATGTAAGCATCATCGCTCCTGAACGCTCGTCAATCGTTAAACTCTACGATGACGTGACACCCATATTTGATCACTTCAATATCACGAAGCAGATCAAATCTTCATTCGGGAAGACGGTCTCATTCAAGTCAGGCGCCTACATCATCATCGAGCACACTGAAGCTCTACACGTCATCGACGTGAACTCAGGTAACCGTGCCAAGGCAACAAATGACCAGGAAAGCAATGCACTGGAAGTGAACCTGCGTGCAGCTGATGAAATTGCACGCCAGTTAAGACTGCGTGACATGGGCGGCATTATCGTCATAGACTTCATTGACATGAACAAGGCTGAACACCGCCAGCAACTCTATGACCACATGCGCGAAGTCATGAACAACGACCGCGCCCGCCACAATATCCTGCCATTGAGCAAATTCGGCCTAATGCAGATTACCCGCCAGCGAGTGAGACCCGCAATGGATGTCATCACCACCGAGACCTGCCCGTCATGCTATGGAAAAGGCGAGATACAGCCCTCCCTGCTGTTCACCGACGTCCTCTACGAAAAGCTTGACTACCTCGTAAATACACTTAAGGTCAACGGGTTCGTAATGTATGTACACCCGTTCGTTGAAGCTTACATCAAGAAAGGACTCATTTCGACCTACAGGCGCTGGAAACTCTCCCTCGGTGGCTCATGGCGCATAGTCGCTGACCAGTCACTTGCCTATCTCGAGTATAAGGTAATCGACAAGAACCGCGTGGAAATTGACCTTAAAGAGGAAAAGGACCTTGATTCATCAGCAAGTAAATCAAAAAATAAAGCCAAGAATCGAGTAACTGAATCTTAAAGATTACAGATTCAAGTATAAAAAATTTACGAAACAAGAGAGAGGTCGCCACTATTGACGACCTCTCATTATTTCACAGTCACATTAGCCCAAAAGAATAACGGTGATTCAAAACATGTTGAACCACCGTCATTTATCAATTTATATTTTGATTATTCAGCGGGAGCGGCCTCAGGATTCATTGCTGCTTCAACAGCTGCAACGAGTTTATCCTGGCGAAGGTCACGCTCTACGATCTTGCCATCGGGGCCGATGAGGATAATGCAGGGAATACCGTTGATACCGTAGAGTTCGGTAGGAATAGCCTGAGCATTGAGGATGATATTCCAGGGGAGAGGATTCTGCTCAAGCCATGCCTTGGTTGCATCAGGCTCTTCCCATACGGTAACACCCACAACATTGAGCTTGTCGCCATACTTTTCATATATGGGCTTAACAAAGTTTTCAATCTCGTGCTTGCAGGGACCACACCAGCTTGCCCAGAAATCAACGAGGGTATACTCTCCGGGCTTGACGAAGTCGCTGAGCTTGGTAACAGTACCGTCATATTCTACCTCGAAATCTACATAGTCCTTACCGGCTGAAGTAGCATCTAATGCATCAAATGTTTTCTTAAGACGAGCCACGCGCTTGGTATCAGCGAGGGATTCATTATTCTTAAGAATGGCGTTAAAGCGCTCGCTACTCATGTAGGGGCCCTGTTCACCGAAGAGCTTGTAACCAACGGGTGAAGTGATGTTCTTTACGATTGTAGCATCGATGAGAGAGTCTCGTTTGGCATAGATTGCATTGATAGCATTAGTACGAGCGTCACCAGTGAGTGTAGTATCAAGTGATGTATAGATGTTATTGACCTCGTTTTTGAGGTTAGTCATTACTTCGTCATAGGCCTTATCATAAGAGCTACTACCCTTATCGTCAGCAAAGGTATTCTCGCCGGCTTCAAGAATAAGGGTACCCACTCGGTGACCATCCGCTGTGATTGAAGCTACAGTGGGACCTTCAATTTTACCTGCAAAGTTAGCAATACCGCCTTCAACAACAACGCTATCCATTTTGTCACCGCTGGCATAGTTAATCACATAGGCCATTTTTCCATTGGCATTATCGTTGCCAAAGTTTACACTGAGAGTATAATCACTCTCTACAGGTGCTGTAGTCTTGCTACCGCAAGCGCTCAACAAAGCTACCATTGCAGCTCCTGCAATAATTCTTGTTTTCATAAGTTGGATATATTATATAATATGTGTCATTACATCTATATACGCGAAATAAGTGCACAAAAATAGTGAATTTTAATGACAAAGAGGTGTGTTTTATTAACTTTTATCTATTAATTTTGTTTATTTATTAGTATGGCATATTCACACTGCTACAAAATTTACTGTTATGAATGAAAGTTTTAACCAGAATTTCTCTGACTCTGTAAAGGCCCACTGGGATTTACCGGCATTGAGTGACCTCACCGGGGGCACCCATACCTACGCTCAGCTGGCTCATAGAATAGCCCGCGTACATCTTTATTTCAAATCCATAGGCTTAAAGCCCGGCGACAAAATCGCATTGTGCGGTAAGAACTCGTCATCGTGGGCCATCGCATTCTACTCAACCGTTACTTACGGCGCAGTAATCGTACCCATCCTCAATGAATTCAAGCCTGACAATGTCCAGCACCTTGTCAACCACAGTGACTCGGTATTATTCTTTGTTGATGATTCCATCTGGGAGCATCTTGATTCATCAGCAATGCCTCACCTCAAGGGCATTTTCGACATTTCGGATTTCAGTCTCATCGAGAGCCGTGACGAGGCCCTGACTGAGACTAAGAAAAACATGGATAAAATCTTCAGCGAGGCTTATCCCAACGGAGTTACCCGTGATGACGTTAAGTATTATCATGACTCGCCCGATGACCTCATGCTCATAAACTATACATCAGGCTCAACAGGCTTCTCCAAGGGCGTCATGCTTAGCTTCGGTAACCTCATGAGCAATGCCCGCTTCGCTATCGATGAGATTCCTTACCTTTACCCCGGCGACGGAATGCTCAGTATGCTACCCATGGCCCACATGTATGGACTCCTCGTGGAACTGATTTTCCCACTGTTCAAGGGTGCACATGTGCAGTTTCTGGGACGCGTGCCCTCGCCCAAGATTCTGCTCGATGCCTTTGCTCAGGTTAAACCTAAGATTGTAATAACGGTGCCTCTGGTTATCGAGAAGATTGTAACCGGCAAGATTTTCCCCGTCATCAGGAAACCGCTTATGAGGGTTCTGAGATCAATCCCGGGTGTGCGCCAGGCTATCAACAAGAAGATACTCAAGCAGCTCATTGAAGCCTTCGGCGGAAACCTCCACATGATTGTGATTGGTGGCGCCGCGTTAGCTCCCGAGGTTGAGAAATTCCTGCGCAGCATCCATTTCCCCTACACTGTGGGTTACGGCATGACTGAGTGTGCACCGCTCATCGCTTACGCTTCACCTGATGTTTTCAAGGCTCGCTCTTGCGGTCTAACCGTCAGTCGCATGCAAGTGCGCATCGAGTCGCCTGATCCCGAAAGAATCCCCGGAGAACTTTGGGTCAAGGGTGACAACGTCATGCACGGTTACTATAAGAATCCTGAAGCCACCGAGGCTGTTTTCAAGGATGGCTGGATGAACACCGGCGACATGTGTACCATTGACAAGGATGGCTTTATCTACATCAAGGGCCGCAGCAAGACCATGATACTGGGACCCTCAGGACAAAATATCTATCCTGAGGAAATTGAGGGCATCCTCAATCACTACCCTCTCGTTGCCGAGTCAATTGTGGTTGACCGCGACGGCTCTCTCGTAGCGCTCGTTGACATTGACCACGATGCGGTAAAGAAACTGAACCTCACTCCCGGGCAGGTTACAGCCCAGATGGACGAGAACATGGTTCTCATCAATAAGGAGCTTCCCGCCTACGCTCGCATCAAGTCGATTGAGATTATGACTGAGCCGTTTGAAAAGACCCCAAAGCACTCTATCAAGCGCTATTTATACCATTAAAATACAATCAATTGACTTCAATAAGGCTAAGATTTTCCGTGACCTTAGTCTTATTGTCACGAAATAAAGGCTATATTTTTTCACGTGTCGATGAAACTTTTTTCCCATTCCATAGTCTAACATAAAAATACACAATAAGTAAGTGTTCAAAATTAATTTATACTATCTATGAGATGAAAATCGAGGATAGATTAAAATTTGAAGAAGGAGTGAAGCGAGCTTCATGACTGATGAAGAATTTTGATATATACCGATTTACAACCATAGAGAGTATAAAAGATCGAAAGAAATATTTTGTTACGCTTACTTAAAAATTACTATCGTTTAATTTTGAATTCTTACTTATTATATTAAAGCAATAAAGACTAAAAACAATAAGTACAATGAAATCACTAATGATCGCAGCAGCCTCTCTCTTATTAGCCGGTGGATCAATGATGGGACAGGAGCACTTGAAGAGCTTGAATCCCAAATATTTTGACAACACCATCCCGGTAGGTACCGACTTCTACACCCACGTCAACAAAGGCTGGCAGGAGGCTAATCCCCTCACTCCCGAGTTTTCCCGCTACGGACAGTTCAACATCCTCAACGATGAGAGCGAACGCCGTGTGCAGGATATCGTGATGAACCTTGGTTCAACTAATCCACAACCCGGCACCGTAGCCTATAAAATATGGACTCTATACAGCCAGGCCATGGACTCTACCCGCCGTAACGCTGAAGGCGCAACTCCCATCAAGGCTGACCTTGCCAAGATTGAAAACACTCCCCACGAAGGCATGGAAGACCTCCTGCTGTGGATGCACAAGAACTATTCAAGCCCATTCTTCGGTGCCGGTCCCATGGAGGATCTCGCTGATTCAAAAGTGTATGCAATGTACGTGAGCGGCGCTAACCTCGGTCTCGGCGACCGCGACTACTATCTGCTCAATGATGCTGACAACACAAAGGTGCGCGAGGCTTACAAGAAACTCATTGAAAAGCAGATGATGAATGCCGGCTACTCACGCAAAGACGCTCGCCGCATCGTCAAGAACGTAATGAAGATTGAGACTGCGCTCGCTGACTCAACCTGGACCCGCGAGGAAAGCCGCAATATCCCCGCTATGTACAATCCCCGCACTATCGCCCAGCTCAAAGAGCTCTACCCCAACATCAACTGGGACCGCTACTTCATTGAGACCATGGGCATCGAGACTCCTGAAAATGTTATCGTTACCCAGCTCAACACCGTTGCTCAGGGCGCCAAGCTACTCAACGAGCTCACTGACCGCGAAATCAAGGATTACTACCTGTGGAAGTATGTTGCACAGGCTCAGAATCAGCTCAGCGATGATTTCACCAACGCTGCGTTTGAGTTCACAAAGGTTATGAGCGGTGTCGAACAGCAGCGTCCCCGCTGGAAACGCGCCCTTGATGCTACTGACGGCATGCTCGGCGAGGCTATCGGCGAACTCTATGTTGAGAAATACTTCCCCGAGTCGTCCAAGCAGTATATGCTCGGCCTGGTCGAAAACCTCCGCACAGCCCTGGGCAAGCACATCATCAACCTTTCATGGATGAGTGACGACACNAAGCTCAACGCTATCAAGAAACTCAATGCNTTCACCGTGAAGATCGGTTACCCCGACAAGTGGAANGATTACACTTCAATGGAGATTGACCCCTCGCTTTCTTACTANCAGAACATGCACAATGCNGCTATGTGGCANCAGCAGGAAGAGCTCAACAAGTGGGGCAAGCCCGTTGACCGNACCGAATGGGGCATGACTCCCCAGACTGTGAACGCTTACTACAATCCNCTCGCTAACGAAATTGTTTTCCCNGCCGGCATTCTTCAGGCTCCCTTCTTTGATCCCGAAGCCAGCGACGCTGAAAACTACGGTGGCATCGGTGTNGTNATCGGTCACGAGATGACTCACGGCTTTGACGACCAGGGCCGCAACTTTGACGCTGAAGGTAACATGGTTAACTGGTGGACTGAGGAAGATGCCAAGGCTTTCGCCGAACTCACCAAGGGCCTCGTCGCTCAGTTTGATGAGGTTGAGATTCTCCCCGGCCTCAACGCTAACGGTACTTACACCCTCGGCGAAAACATCGCTGACCAGGGAGGCCTGCGCGTATCACGCACTGCATTCCTTGACGCCCAGAAGAAGAAAGGCGTTGACATCAATTCACCCGAGGCCAAGATTGACGGTTTCGACCCCATGCAGGTATTCTACCTCAACTATGCAAATATTTGGGCCAGCAACATACGTCCTGAAGAAGCTCGCAACCTTACGGTGAGCGACGTACACTCTCTTGCCAAGAACCGCGTGAACGTTTCGCTGCGCAACATCGCTCCATTCTTTGAAGCATTCAAAATCACTGAAGGCCAGCCCCTCTTCCGTCCGGTATCAGAGCGTGTAGTTATCTGGTAAACGAACTCACATACTGAATTTTTTCATAGCCACGCGAGGTTTTATTCTTCGCGTGGCTCTTTTATGGGATATTTAAACAATAATATGCGCGCTCCCTCGTTTAATAAATAAATTTAATAATGCTCGTTTTATATGAGTGCGCGACCAATCATTCCTACTGACGCTTCAATCATCCTGACCTACCGCTGCCCCATGCAGTGTGTAATGTGCAACATATGGAAGAATCCCACTGAGAAAGGCAGCGAAATCACTGCCGAGGATCTTCGCACACTCCCGAAACTGAAATTCATCAACCTTACGGGGGGCGAACCGTTCGTGAGAGAGGACCTTCCCGAGATTGTGCGAGAGTGCTACCGTCACACCAATAGGATAGTAATTTCAACATCAGGATGGTTTGAGGATAGGGTCATTGACCTTGCGAGGAGATTCCCCAACATTGGCATACGCATTTCTATCGAGGGGCTCAGCGCCAAGAATGACGAGCTGAGAGGCCGCCAAGGTGGATTCGATAAAGGTCTGCGCACATTGTTGAAACTTAAGGAGATGGGCATTAAGGACATTGGATTTGGTTGCACCGTGTCCAATAACAATTCAGCTGACATGCTCTCGCTTTACCGCCTGTCCAAGAGTCTGGGCATGGAGTTTGCAACCGCCGCTTTCCACAACTCTTACTACTTTCACAAAACTGACAACCNTATTACCAACAAGGACGAGGTTATTAAAAACTTCACTGCGCTGATTGACAGCCAGCTGAAAGAGAATCACCCCAAGTCATGGTTCCGAGCCTTCTTCAANATGGGGCTCATTAACTATATCAACGGNGAGCGCCGACTGCTCCCCTGCGAGGCCGGCACTACCAATTTTTTCATTGACCCCTCGGGCGAAGTATATCCGTGTAACGGCATGGAAGAAAGCTGCTGGAAGNAATCAATGGGCAACATNNGNAAAACTGATTTCATGACNNTNTGGAACAGNCCNGAGGCCNANGCTGTCCGTGAGAAAGTGAGCCGCTGTCCAAAAAACTGTTGGATGGTTGGCACGGCTTCCCCTGTNATGAAAAAGTATATCATCCATCCTTCCAAGTGGGTGCTAAAGAATAAATTACGCTCACTCAGGGGAAAATCAGCAATCCTCACCTCCCGCCCTTATGACGTGGGNCAGGACCCCACTCAGGGTGACCTACGCCAACAGTTCTAATAAGATTCCCTGATTACGGCATGAAAATCACAGTGACCGGAACTCGCGGAATCCCTGATATACAGGGAGGCGTTGAAACCCATTGTCAGGAACTCATGCCCAGGCTCGCCACTCTGGGACATGACATCGTTGTCACACGTCGNTCCTGCTACGTAAGTNACTCATTGCGTGAATATAAAGGCGTTAAACTTGCTGACGTTTATGCTCCGCGTCGCAAATCAATAGAGGCAATAGTTCACACCTTCCTNTCAGTNGTAAAAGCACGATTCAACGGNTCAAAAGCNGTTCACATACACGCCGTTGGCCCCGCAATCATGGCNCCATTTGCNCGCNTGNTGGGNTTAAAAGTNATTATGACTCACCACGGTCCTGACTATGAGCGCAAAAAATGGGGAAGNCTGGCACGCTTCGTTTTAAAGACAGGCGAACGCTGGGGCGTAAAATACTCCANCACGCGTNATTGTNATNTCNGANGTNATCAAAAAAAGGATTGAAGATGAATATGGCCGTAAAGATTCCATCCTTATTTTCAACGGTGTAAATAGACTGGAAAAATCGAAGTCTACTGATTTTATCGAGTCATTTGGACTCACTCCACGCAAATATATCGTCGTGCTCGGACGCTTTGTCCCCGAAAAAGGATTTCATGACCTGGTGGAAGCATACCTCAAGGTGAAAAGAGATTTCCCCGAAATNAAGCTTGTAATCGCCGGTGACGCCGACCACCCCGATGAATATTCTGAGATGCTGAAAAATAAGGCATTAAAAGCCGGAGNAGTTCTAACCGGATTCATAAAGGGNGAACAGTTGAATCAAGTNATGAGCAATGCAGCCCTCTTTGTGTTGCCTTCTTATCATGAAGGCCTGCCAATCGCACTGCTTGAAGCCATGAGCTATGACCTGGACGTGCTCACGAGCGANATCCCCGCCAACTGCATCAACGAGCTCAACCCCGACGACCATTTCATCACAGGTGACATAGAATCACTCGCNCGCGCCCTCTCCCTTAAACTCTCTAAGGCTGATACGCCCCGCCNGCACGACCTCANCCGCTACGACTGGGACACCATCGCCCACCAAACCTCCACCGTCTACAACTCCCTATAACCGTAAACGTCTCGGAGAGACCGTCGTTGCNGTCGCACTGTTAGCGGTTTTGGTAGAGGGCGAGGAGGCGGTGGGCTACGGAATCGATATCGAGCTCCTTGGCGAAGATGCTGTCGCGGAGGTCAGNNGGACGTTCAACACGGAGTACTTCGTTGGCTAAGGCAGCAAGTTCTTCTTCGTCAAAACTTTGCGACATTTTGCATGAGGTCACGCCTTCAAAAAGATCGGGCACATTACCCACGGGTGTTGAAACTACAGGGACATTACATGCCATGCATTCCTTGACTGCGTTAGGCGATCCTTCCTCATCACTCGTGAGCAGATACATGTCGCAGGCATTCATCCACGTGGGAACGTCAGCTCGCTGTGTCTTGGTCATTATGAGTGGCTCGAGATTATCGTGTCCATATTTCTCCCTGAGTATCTCCATGACATGGTCATAGCGGTCGCGGCGTTTCTGGGTTCTTGCCTTGGTTGTGTTGGAGTCGACAAAAAGGATGTAGCGTTTCTCCGGATCAAGACCGAGCTTGGTTTTGCATTCCCGTGAATCCATGGGCTTGAACAGCTCGGTATTCACTCCGTTGGGAAGATAAGTTACCTTTTCGCGCTGGCGAGCAAGGGGTTTCTTGACTATTAGCGCGTCAAATTTCTTGTAAAGTTTTTCAAAGTATTTATTATCGTTACTTCCGGGGGTCTCGGGATCAATCTGCAATGAGAGGATAGTGCGACCTTTACGGAAACCGCATGCCACCTGCAGGATAAGTCCGGAATGAACGTTGTGGCAATGTATCACATCGTAGCGGTGACGACGTAGGTGTACGAACAGTTTCAGGGCACTCCACAGGTGGATGAACATCCCGCTGTTCTTCACTTTGAGACGGCTCTTGAGTCCGTTGGAAAAGAAGATGGTGTTTTCGACGCCGAGAGGTTCGAGCGAGTCAGCCTGTTCCTTCATGAAAATCCCGTAGATGGGATTTTCTTTACAGGGGTAATTAGTAGTGAGTTGGAGAACTTTCATATTCACAAACAGAACATTCATGAATCAGAATCCCGTCATCATGAATGTTCTCCAAAATAAGGTATTGAAATAAATGAGCTAATCAACAAGCTTTTAGAACCGCACTAGGCACGGGATGTTGATTGCCCGGAGCTGACAATGAGGTCAGCGAAAATTATTTCACTTTGTTGTCAAGTTCAGCACCTGCTTTGAACTTGATAGACTTGCGGGCAGCGATTTCGATTTTTTCTTTTGTGCGGGGATTGATACCTGTACGTGCGCCTTTTTCAGCTACGGCGAAAGTACCGAAACCAAGGATAGCAACCTTGTCGCCCTCAGCGAGAGCATCACTGATTGCTCCGAGTGCTGCATCGAGAGCTGCCTTAGCATCAACCTTTGAGAGATTAGCCTTGTCGGCAATCGCGTTTACGAGTTCTGTTTTGTTCATGATAATGATGTTTTATATTGAGTATTTCTTAGGCAAATTGACATATGTTGAATTTCAATCCCTTCACCTGCATTAATTTCCGACACTATTATTGCGCAAATTTAATGATAGTTAGTGATTATCCAACACTTTTTGTCATATTTTTTACAATTGAATGTGTTTTTTGTTCATCTGAGACTGTTTTTCACACATTCCAATTAACTACAGGAACGGAAAGGACAAAAAAGGACTCTCCGGTAACCACCGCCTTAAAGCGTGGTTGCCGGGGAGAATGCGAGCTACAAGGATTCAATCCTTGCCGTATTTATTTTATCAAGCAAACAGGTGAGCGTTGATTGCGAGATCAGTGAGCCAGATCCACAGGGGACAGAATCCAATGAAGAGGATTACTGACAAGGTCAATGAAGAAGTACCGGTTGCAACGTAAGTGTTATACTCATCAGCAATAATGATGCCTGAGAATGCTGGGGGAAGAGCTGCTGCAACTACGAGCATCTTCAAGTTGAGGGGATCCATGTGGAAGAGCAAGCCAAGGATAAGAACCACTGCAGGCATTACAATCATCTTCATGATAGAACCGAGGATGGCCTGCCAGTTGATTGTAATCTTGATGGCTGCGAGGGTGATACC
>JAAVGQ010000067.1 GCA_014800105.1 Bacteroidales bacterium
AGCTAAGTCGCCCTGGCGGGCTCCCGAAAGCTGGGGTTAGATATATTTAACGTCTACGACGTTACGGGCATTGCGCATGCGGACGCGATATATCGCGTCCCTAGAGGGGAGGTGTCGGAGCATGGCGTTTGTGATTACCCCATAAGGGGTAACATCATCGGTAGCCACGGGTTGACGGTGTGCGTTGCACGACGTCTACCCGTGGAACGTATGCCCCACACGTGTTTGAACCCGGCATCGGGTTCCATCATCCTACGAATTTATTACGAGGTGTGTCTAAGATGGAACCTGTACCAGGTTCATGTGGAGGGTGCGGGTGAATCCACGGGTAGTCGCGCCGTTTCACGGCACGCCAACCCATGGCTATTAATGATTTAACCCGTGTCCGGGTTAATGTGCCGTATCGTGGTGTCATTGCTGACGCGATACATCGCGTCCCTACGGGGTGTGGGAGGTCATGGGCTTAGATGTGGAGATTAGTCGTCGCAGGGGGAGGTGATGGTGTGGTGGTGGGCGGTGCACTCGTGGAGGGTGTGGTCGACGATGAGGTGGCGGGTGGCCATGGAGGCGATTGTGGTCATTTCGTGGCTCACGAGGATGATGGCGGTGGTGGGGGCGAGGCGCTGGAGAATGTTGTAGGTGTGATGCTCGAAGTGTTTGTCGAGGTAGCTGAGCGGTTCGTCGAGCACGAGGACGCGGGGGCGTGAGATGATTGCACGGCCGAGGAGGGCTCGCTGGAGTTGCCCGCCTGAGAGGTTGCCTATGGATGCGTGGGCGTGTGATTCGAGCTCGATTGTGTGCAGTGTTTCGGCTATGAGGGCGGAATGGTCGGGGAGTTTGCTGCCGTGGGGGCCTTGAAGGCCTGAGGCGACGACTTCACGGACGGTTATGGGGAAGCGGGCGTCGATCATGTTTTTTTGAGGGAGATATCCCACGTGGAGCTTACCGCCGGGAGTATTGTAGTTCACAGTGCCGGCCGTGGGTTTCAGTAGCTTGAGGAGAATCTTGAGGAGGGTTGACTTGCCGCCGCCGTTGGGGCCGGTGATTGCGAGGAAGTCGCGTGCGTTGACATCGAGGCTCACGTGGTCGAGGATGCGGTGTCCGTCCCATTCCATGATGATGTCACGCAGGGATATGAGGCAAGGGTTAAAGGTTATTTGCGAGTCCATCGGCTATAAGGATTATCTGTGATTCCCAGTCGGGGTCGAGGGGGTTGATGGTAACGACGTTTGCGCCGGTCTGGCGGCTGATGGCTTCGGCGCGGCTTGAGTCAAAGTCGGCTTGCACGAAGAGGACTCGGCATCCTGAAAGGTTGGCGCGGTCGATGATTTGCTTGAGAGCGCGGGGGGTGATTTCCTTGCCTTCGGCGCCTATCGGTATCTGGCGGAGGCCGTAGTCGCGTGCGAGGTAGCTGAGCGAGGGGTGCCAGATGAGGAAACCTTTGCCCTCGAGGGGGGCGAGGCGGAGTGTCAGGGCCCGGTCGAGGGAGTCGAGGTGGTGGTCAAGGCGGTGGTAGCGCTCGGTATAGTAGGGGGCGAGGGCAGGGTCAGCGTCACATAGGATGCGGTGGATGTTGGCGGCCATGACGCGTGCGTTCTTGACTGATGTCCAGGTGTGGGGGTCGGCCACGGAGTGTTCATGTTCATGACCTTCCCCGTGTTCATGGTGAGGGTGGGAGTGGGTGCCGTAGATGGGGGTGATTCCGGCCGAGGTGTCGTGAACGGTGAGGCGAGGGTTGGAGTCGTGGAGTCGTTCTACGAGCTGCTGCTCGAAGCCGAGGGCGCCTGAGAGCATGAGGAGGTCAGATTGTGCGACCTGTCGCATGGCTGAGACGGATGGTTCGTAGGACTCGGGGTTTACGCCGGTGCCGATGAGGGTGTTGACCTGAACGCTGTCGCCTGCAATCTCGCGGATGAGTGTTGCCTGGGGGGCAAGCATTGCGGTCACGGTGAGGCGGCCGGTGGCAGTTTCGCGTGATTTGCAGCCTGTTAAAAGAGCGATGCAGGCCGTGGCGGCGACGAGGGCTGGAAGAATCTTGCTGAATGATGTTTTCATGAAGGCAAAGATACTGAATTTTCTTTGGTTAGTAAGCAAACAATTACGATATTTGCAGCATGAAACGCAGCTATATATCCCTGTGGTTACTGCTGTTTGTGGCGCTCGGTATCGTTGCCACTGCATCCTGTCTTGACAAGATTACCCTCGCCGGGCATGATTTCAAGACGGCGTCTTTCGCGCGCGAACTTACGCGCATCCCTGAGGCTCCGAATTTTATGAACGGGCTGGAACCGCTCGTGGAGGTGGGTGACAGCGTGGATGCTGACTCGACGGCGGTGGTTGCTCCCGGCGTTACGTTCCCGGTGGCGGTTGACACGGCGTCGAAGACAATCCTGTTCTTCGGTGACTCGATGCTGGAGGGCTTGTCGCCGCGACTGGCAGCCTACTGCGAGCAGAACGGCCACAAGCTTTACTCGGTGATATGGTATAGCTCCACGACGGGCATCTGGGGGGCATGTGACACGCTGTCAACGTTCATCAGGCGCTATGACCCTGACTATATCGTGGCGTGCCTGGGTGCTAACGAGCTTTTCGTGAGGGATATTGCCTCGAAGCGGAAGGCGCCGATGAAGCACTTGCTTGACGAGATAGGTGACCGCCCGCTGCTGTGGATAGGGCCGCCTAACTGGAAGGAGGATACGGGCATCAATGATTTTATAAAGTCAACGCTGAAGCCGGGGCAGTTCTTCACGTCCAACGGTATGAAATTCCAGCGCAAGAANGATGGCGCGCATCCCACGGCGGCGAGCGCCGCGGAGTGGATGGATAGCGTGGTGAGGTGGATTCCTGACAGCTGCGCTCATCCCATCAGGCTCGACCTTCCCNTGAAGGANAAGGCGCGCCCGCAGCGTCTCATACTACTCCAACCCGTCAAATAAGACCTGTNGACTCATGGATGCTAATCTGTTAACTGATTTCCAATCGCTGACTGCCGGAGTGGCGGAGTTTTTCAGTAGCGTTGCCGAGCGATTTGCTGACGGNGACGTAGTGCTTCACAACGTGGGGCGGCTGNTGAGCTANACCCCNGGGGAGCCCATGNTGTTCTCTTCAGGCACGTTCTGGGTGTTGTTCCTGCTGTTCATGCCGCTGTATGCGCTNGTGAGGAACCGCTTGTGGTATATGCTCACGTTTGTCGTGGGATTCAGCTTTTTCTTCTATTACAAGAGTAGCGGATGGTTTGTGCTGCTGCTCACGGGTACGTCGCTCGTCGACTGGTCAGTGTCACGCGTGATGATGCGCACTGTCACCCGGTGGAAGCGCAAGGGGTTGATGTGGCTGTCGATACTGCTGTCATTAAGCGTNCTGGGTTATTTCAAGTATGCCAATTTTTTCCTGTGGAACTGGAATGCGATGGTGCAGGGTAATTTCCAGCCCCTCGATATCATTCTGCCCGTGGGTATTTCGTTCTATACNTTCCAGTCAATCAGCTATGTGGTGGATGTNTACAAGGGGAGTGTAANGGCAACGGAAACGTGGCTTGAATATGTGTTTTTCCTNTCGTTTTTCCCTGCTCTGGTTGCGGGCCCAATAGTGAGGGCTGACTATTTCCTGCCTCAGATACGTGAGAATTACCGGGCGACCAAGAGTGAGCTATATGCNGCCCTGTGGATGATTATCGTGGGCGTGCTCAAGAAGGCTGTGGTTGCTGACTATATCGCCCAGTATAACGACCTGATTTTCTCGAATCCCACGGGGTATTCAGGGTTTGAAAGCCTGATGGGTGTAATTGGCTATACGATGCAGATTTACTGTGATTTCTCGGGCTACAGCGATATGGCGATAGGGTTGGCGTTGATTATGGGATTCCGCCTGAGCCGTAACTTCAACTTACCTTACAAGTCAAAGAATCTGACTGAATTCTGGCGCCGGTGGCACATCTCGCTGTCATCATGGCTGCGTGACTATGTCTATATCCCCCTGGGCGGTAACCGCAAGGGCACGTTCCGCACCTATCTCAACAATTTCCTGACGATGCTCATAGGCGGNCTGTGGCACGGAGCTGCATGGAAGTTCGTATTCTGGGGAGCGATGCACGGTGTGGGGCTTGCCGTTCACAAGGCGTGCATGCCGTTGCTGAAACGAATACCTGACGTGTGGCCCGTCAAGGCAGTGAGCTGGGCCGTTACGTTGCTTTATGTATCGTTGCTGTGGGTATTCTTCCGNGCAGACAGTTGGCTCGACTCGTGGCTGATAATCAAGAATATTTTCACGAATTTCTCGCTTGATTACGTGGTGCCTTTTGCTGAAGTACGCGGCGTGTGGCTNGTAATGATGGGGAGTATTATNGTGGCNCATTCNCTGCCGGCGCGCTGGGTTGACGCCTGCGGCACNCTGTTTGTGAAGTCGTGGTGGATTGTCAAGCTGGTGGTNTTCCTCGTGGTAGTGCAGCTNGTGCTTGAATTTGCCGGGGAGGATATCGCGCCGTTCATCTATTTCCAGTTCTGAATAGCCCGTGACTCAGTGGAACGTATNCTCCGGCTGACGCNATGTTCCGCGTTCCAACGGGGGAGCGCTGTCATTCTTTGGCCGTGCTAAATGTAATGCCCTATATCATCAGCATAGGTAAAGAGCTCNGCTGTACGTCTATTGAGTCNCTGTAACGATTGGTAGGTTCACATGCCGGTGAGGTGAGTTTTGTCCCGTCCCAAACGGGGNCTGGTACATGGGACAAGTGTCCCAGAAGAGCGGGGAGNAACCTCNGGGGAATTCATCGGGATANAAAAAAACAGACGCCGACATCACGTCGGCGNCTGACCTTTTTTCTCCTCATAAGCTCCCTACGGGGGAGCCAACCGTTTATCTTAGAGTGTATTTTGAACAAAGTTAGAACATGGGATCCCATGGCGGGAGCATGACGGGTTTCTGACTTGCAATCTTGAGTATTTCAGGCTTGATGTATTTCTTGTCAACCACGAGGCGGAAGAGGTACTCGTCGAGCCAGGGGTCAGTGATTACGAGGTGTCCGCCGTTGGGGCCGTCACCCCAGCTGTTTTCAACGAGCCACTTGGTGGGCTTGCCGGTTGCGGGGTCGATGTCAACGGCCGCGAGGGTCATTGCATGACTTGAGGCGCTGGAGCCGGTAAGGATGCGCTCGCGCTTATCCATGCCGAAGGTAGTGCCCAGCAGGGAGTCGTAGTCGTAGTTGTTGAGGTCAAGAGAGTTATTGGCCGTGTTGCGGAACTTGCCCACGTCACAGCTCATGTACATCATTGTTGAGTCCTTGATTGAGGCGATTGCCATCTCCTTGAGCTCCTCCATGGGGAGGTTGATGTAGGTCCAGTCCTTGCCGTCGTAGGCGTGGCGGTACTGGTCAATCTGGTAAAGCTGATAGTAAGGACGNGTGGGGTCGTTCATGAACATCACGTAGTCGCTCTTGAGATCGTTGCCCAGNTACTTGTTNTAGAATTCCTGAGGAGTGAACTCNTGCTGCGAGGTGATGGCGCCGGANGCATCGCGCTGAGTGTAGGTGAACTTCTCGGGGGGAGTGCCGTAGGCNAGGGAGAGGAGGCGGTAAGTCTCGGCAAGCATTTGCTCCTTGCGGTCAGCGATTTCTTTAGCTGAAGCCTTGCGGGCTACCATGTCGCGGAGTTCGAGACCCCATTCCTTGAGTTTGAGACCCAGGAGGTTGGAGAATGTCGAGGTGTGCTCGCTGATGTAGGTTTCAGGCATTGCATAGTCAGGAACGACGCCATATTTCGAGAGGTTGTCAGATATTCCGGTGAACTGACCGCCGTCACTGAGGGCATTCTTGAAAATCCACTGTACCTCGCGGCTATCAGCGTCTTTATCAGCAGTGTCGATGATGAGCTGGAGGAAGAGGTTGCTCTTTTCGAGCTGGTCAAAGAAGAAGTTGTAGACCTGGGAGAGCTTGAGGTTGTTGATGTCGTCGTTGTTCATCATGGCCTGGGCNCGGAGCACGTTGAGGCCGGTGAATAGCCAGCAGCGTCCTGANCTCTTCTGGTCAGTGATGCCACGTGAGGGTACGCGATAAGTGAACTNGTTATCAAAGTTGGCGCGATTGTCAGCTGACGCGGCAAGAACCCTGATGTCAGTGGTGTTGAGGGCGTTGTGGATAGCCTTGTCAGCAGCCGTNGGCTTGTAAGAGTCGCGCAAGCGCTGCAGCATGTCNGCATCGATGGCACCCGGGGTAACGGCTACCGCGCACGAGATTGCGGCGAGACCCAGTGCTGAGAGTAATGAGCGTAGATACATTTTGATAAGACTGTTTTAGATTATCGGTGCAGTAGCGCCTCCACGGGGGTATGACGCCTTNAACGGTGTAAAGATACAATAAAATTGTGAATAAAACGATATATTGTTGTTAAAGATTTACATATTTACTATTTTTGCATGTAGAGAGCCGCTTGGCGCTCCTACCTAATCATCATCACATTCCCTCTCATGAAAAGAATACTGCTTGCATTGCTTGTTATCATCTCAGGAAATGTAGTACGCGCCGTGAAGCCCGAGGTTCTCGACAGCCTGCGTGTCTCTCTTGCCGGCGCTCCCGCATGGCCTGACAGCCTTAAGATTCTCTACAACATCTTTGACGCATCGTCACGCACTGACCGCCGTGCGGTGGCTGAGACCATTTATCAGCAGGCTGTGGTCAAGAATGACCTTGACACGCAGCTTGACCTGTTGCTTCAGCTGGCTAACTTCACCGGAACGACGGACTCCCTTTTCCGCGTCTACAAGCAGCGCATGAAGGAGATTCCATATAGCAACCGCAAGCGCAACATCTCGATGTTCATCACTGCCCGCCAAGCCTCGCAGGCAGCGCGCAGTGCCACCGAGGAGCAGAGCCGCGANCGCATTCACGAGCTGCTGAGCCGTTCCGAGCTTAACAACAGCCGTAACCTTGAAATGAATATTGAGATATTCTTCACCCTGTGTGCTTACCTCGAGAAGGTGCCCAACGGCCAGCTATTCAGCGAGTATGTCCAGCAGCTGGGTGACATCATCGAGGATTCACCCGTGAGCGGCTACCCCATGAATACGCTCTACAACACCCAGTCAGCCCTCACGTACACTGCCATAGGCGAGCATGCCCTGGCCGTGGAAGCTGACCGCGAGTTGCTCAGGCTCGTGGGCGAGCTTGAGGATTTCTACAGCCAGCATGACCGCCCTTACAAAGATTTCAGCTACAACCACTACATAAGCAACCGCCGCATGTTGAGCAACTTCGAGGCACTGTCGCCTGAAGAGGTCGAGGAATGCTACACGAAGCTTAAGGAGCTTGCCGCGAATGACACCACGTTTGCCCGCGACTTCTACAACTTGCGCATCCCCGACATGTATTACGCCCTCGCTCACAAGGACTACAAGACAGCCCTACCGCTGCTCAAGAACATTATCAACAATAACGTGGGTAATGCACGCCTTTACCGCCAGCTTGAAATGCTTGACTACGTAATTGAGGTGGCTGACTCCCTGGGAGACCGCGAGTCACTCGTCGAGGCCGTGCTCATGAGCCGCAAGCTCAGGAACAGCGATGATGTCAAGAATAACATCAACGTGCTCAAGGAACTGAAATCAATACTCGAAATCAACCGTGAACGCCTCGAGCGAACCCAGGTGGAGCTGGAGAAGCGTAACGTCCAGCTGCGCTCTCACCGCCTGGTGCGTATCTTTGCAGTCCTCCTGCTGCTCCTGTTGCTCGTTTTCGTACTCTACCTCATCAGGACATGGCGTCGCTCCAGCCGCCTCAACCTTGAACTCGAAAAGAGTAATGAACGCCTCAAGGAGGAGCGCGACTCACTCAAACGCACACAGACTGAGGTTACCCACATGAGCGAACGTGCCCGCCAGGCTTACCGCCAGCGCGATGATTTCATTGCCAATCTCTCCCACGAGGTTTTGACTCCGCTGAATGCCATCAGCGAGTACAGCCAGCTCATCGTGGACTGTGGCGACGCTGAGAAAAAGCCCTACCTCAACCGCTTTTCGGATGTTATCAAGCTCAACACCTCGCTGGTGCTGACGCTCGTCAACGATGTTCTCGACCTGGCGTCGCTTGACCGCGGAATGATGAAAATTGAGAAAACCAACGTGGTGATAGGCCGTCTGGCCGCCATCGCAATCGACTCCATAAAGTCACGGATCACCCCCGGCGTGCAGCTCGTCAACACCATTGACCCGGAGTATAGCCAGGTTGTGGTAACTGACGGCAAGCGTGTGCTTCAGGTGCTACTCAACCTGCTCATGAATGCGGCCAAGTTTACCACTGAAGGCAAGATAACCCTCGCGGGGGAGATGCTTGATGACCGCCGAGCCTACAGATTCACGGTGACCGATACCGGCATAGGCATTCCTGCCGGCAAGGAGGAAGTGATTTTCGAGCGATTCGAGAAACTCAACCGCCATTCCCAGGGCCTTGGGCTGGGGCTCGCCGTAAGCCGCCTCGTGGCCTCCCTGCTGGGTGGCGAAGTCATGGTTGACACCAACTACCGCGGTCCCGGAGCACGTTTCGCATTCATTGTGCCCGTTGAATGAACTGATTTTAACTTATTGTAAAATTTTAACCCAGAGCTGACATAACCTTTACCGATTAAAACTAATTAAATTAACTGAATATAGAAACGTATGGAAAAAATCATACTCACCGGTGACCGCCCCACGGGTAAACTCCACCTCGGTCACTACGTAGGTTCTCTGCGTCGCCGCGTAGAGCTCCAGAACTCAGGGCTGTTCGATAAAATCTTTGTAATGATAGCTGACGCCCAGGCGCTTACTGATAATGCCGATAACCCTGAGAAAGTGCGCCAGAATGTCATTGAGGTCGCGCTCGACTACCTCTCAGCAGGTATAGACCCCGAGAAGACCACCATCTTCATCCAGTCACAGGTGCCCGAACTTGCCGAACTCGCATTCTACTACATGAACCTTGTCACCGTTTCACGCGTGCAGCGTAATCCCACGGTCAAGACTGAGATCAAGATGCGCAATTTCGAGCAGTCGATCCCCGTGGGTTTCTTCTGTTACCCCGTCAGCCAGGCGAGCGACATCACCGCATTCAAGGCTACCACCGTGCCCGTGGGCGAGGACCAGGCACCCATGATTGAGCTCACACGCGAAATTGTAGCCCGCTTCAACCACATCTACGGCCCCACACTCGTGGAACCGGAAATCATGCTCCCTGACAATGAAGCCTGCATGCGCCTCCCCGGCACTGACGGCAAGGCCAAGATGTCAAAGTCACTGGGTAATTGCATCTACCTGAGCGACACCGCCAAGGATCTCGCCAAGAAGGTAAAGAGCATGTATACTGACCCCCTTCACGTCAATATCGAGGATCCCGGTCACCTTGAGGGTAACACCCCGTTCATCTACCTCGACGCCTTCTGCCGTGATGAACACTTCGCTACGTATCTCCCTGACTACGCTAATCTTGACGAACTCAAAGCTCACTACACCCGTGGCGGTCTGGGTGACGGTACCGTGAAGAAATTCCTCATCAACGTTCTCAACGAGACCCTTGAGCCCCTGCGCGAGCGCCGTGCTTACTACGAGCAGCACATCCCTGAGGTCTATGAAATCCTCAAGAAGGGCTCAGAGCATGCGCGCGCCACTGCAGCCGTTACTCTCGACGAGGTGCGCAAGGCAATGAAGATTGACTACTTTGACGACCCCTCTCTCATCGCCGAGCAAGCTGCCCGCTACGCTCAGGCAAAATAACATCTTCAACGTTCACGATGAACGGGCTCCCGGGTCGTGAACGAGCTCTTAGACCGAACACAACAAAAGGACGGGCCTCGCGGAAATTTGATTCCGTTGAAGTCCGTCCTCCCTACTTTAACTACTACTATTCTATATAATTCGCTTTCTGCGCGTATTTCTTTCACTTGACGCCGGTTAAACCATGACGTCATATTTTTCGAGCTTAATCACCGGGTGATAGGATTCCTTGGCTTTTCTGAGTCCCAGGTCTCCCGCATCTTCCTCGCGGTTGATATACTTGACCTCAGGGTGGTGGCCGGTAATATACTCGGCAAACAGCTTGTTAATACTCTCGCCTGCACCAGCCACCGCGTGGTCAATCTTCTCAATGTGACTGTAAAGCGTGTCGCCTATAACCTCACCCATCGTGAAGCCGGCAATCTTGCCTCCCTTGCCACGCAGGATAATGCCCTCAAAGGGGTAGGCTTCGTAACTGTCAATCACCTTGAGTGTCTGCAGGCTTTCCTCAGCAGCGCTCGCCGCGTCTATGTCGGTATCTACGAGCCATGAAATGTAGGCCTTGCGCACCTCGGTGAGATTATCGCGTGAAATGGGCTCGACTTTATAGTCAGGATTCTCAGTTATAAAACGGTTTACGTGATTTCTTTTCTTATTGTATTTCTTACCGCCGAGGGTTGTCAGGGCCGTGGCTTCGTAGATATAGTCAGCCCAGTCCTCGAGTTTCTCTTCCCTGCCGGGAATGATGGCGCGTAGCTCCTCGATACGGTCTTCAGGAACAGCTGAGAACCTCAATGGCAAGTGGTTCTCATTGCAATAAGATACAATGATTTCCACAGCCCTGTTGAGAGGCATGCGGCCCACGGGCAGAGAAAACGCCGGCAATTCAGGATGAATCTCGCTCACGCCCTTGATGAACAGCGTGTCGCCGTAGATGCAGTACTCGTAGTGGAAATAATCAGTCCACATGAGGAGGCCGCCAATGGAGAAATCGTTGGCTCTCGTGCGTGACGCCCTGAGCAGTGGCATGATTTCGCTGATCGAGTCGGTTGTCATGCTTCTGAATGTCAGCGGCGAAAGCGAGACGCGTTGCTGGCGGGCAATAGCGGGGCGAGTATTTAGAGTTATGTTTCTCATAATAGTAGTATCGATGAAGAATAAAGTAGGTTGTGTGTTTGCTTATATAACATCACTTGCCACAAAAAGGTTTCCGCCTCCTTGTATTTATTCATAAATTCCCCGTGAGTTGACTGGTTTTAATAGTTGACAGTTTGTCCCGTCCCAATTGGGTGCGTCCCTATTGGGACATGACAGACAATAGAAAAGCCAGTGTGATATGGGGGTCACACCGGCTTGCTTCTTTATTTAAAATATTGGATAACCAGCAAGGATTAGAGAGCGCCTTCGAGAGCAGCATTGGTCTTGCGAACGGCAGCCGCACTTGCTTCGAATGCTTCCTTCTCAGCAGCGTTGAGGGGGAATTCAACAATCTTCTCGATACCGCCCTTGCCGAGGATACAGGGAACACCGATGCAGATGTCGCTCTGGCCATACTCGCCTTCGAGGAAAGCTGAGCATGAGATGAGGCGCTTCTGGTCGCCGATAACTGATGCTACAACCTGGGCTGCTGCTGCACCGGGAGCATACCATGCTGAAGTGCCGAGGAGCTTGGTGAGGGTTGCACCGCCCACCATTGTGTCAGCTGCAACCTTAGCGAGAGTGTCAGCGTCGAGATAGTTGGTAGCGGGAACGCCACGGTAAGCAGCGAAGCGAGTGAGAGGAATCATGGTGGTGTCACCGTGACCGCCGATAACTACACCTTCAACCTCAGTGGGGTTAGCGCCGAGAGCGATGCTGAGGAAGTATTTGAAACGAGCGCTGTCGAGAGCACCGCCCATACCGATGATACGGTTCTTGGGGAGGCCTGAAGTCTTGTGGATGAGGTAGGTCATGGTATCCATGGGGTTAGATACACACACGATAACAGCGTTGGGAGAATATTTGAGGATATTTTCAGTCACTGACTTAACGATGCCTGCATTAACACCGATGAGCTCTTCACGTGTCATACCGGGCTTGCGGGGGATACCTGAAGTAATTACAACAACGTCGCTACCTGCGGTCTTCTCGTAATCGTTGGTAACGCCGGTGAGGCGAGTCTGGAGGCCAAGGATGTTAACGGTCTGGTTGATATCCATCGCCTTGCCTTCTGAGAGGCCTTCCTTGATGTCGATGAGAACTACTTCGTCAGCTACCTGGGTGGTAACCAATACATTTGCACAAGTTGCGCCAACGTTGCCGGCGCCTACTACTGTAACTTTAGACATAGTTTATATATTTAGGTTTTTACGATAGTTTTCGTTTTACAAAATTATTGAAATATTTCTTTATTTCAATCTTTTTAGTTAATTTTTTTCTTGTGTATTCAGGGCGTTCACTTGTAGCGGTCAGCGTAGTCGTATATCTCCTTGAAAATGCGGCGGTCAATGTCAGTGAGCTCCTTGCCTCGGCGAGCCATGACACGGGCGGCGATGTCAAAAAACTTGGTAAGCGGCACGTCACTGAAGCCTGACGCACCCCCCTCGCTGAATGAAGCTACGAAATTTCGCGGGAAGCCCGTGCCGTGGATATTCACGCCCACGCCCACCACGGTAGCCGTGTTGAACATCGTGTTGATTCCCGCCTTGGAGTGATCGCCCATGATGAGGCCACAGAACTGCAGTCCTGTGCGCAGGAAACGGTGAGCCGGGTAATTCCACAGCTTTATCTCAGTGTAGTCATTCTTGAGGTTTGAGGCAACACAACCGGCACCAAGATTGCACCACTCGCCGATAACAGCATTGCCCAGGAAGCCGTCATGGGCCTTGTTGCTGTAACCAATCATCACGACATTGTTGAGCTCTCCTCCCACCTTGCACCAGGGGCCAATGGTGGTGTCACCGTATATTTTCGTGCCCATGTTGACCACGGCATGCTCGCAGATGGCTATGGGGCCCCGCAAAGCCGAGCCCTCCATCACCTCAGCATTGCGGCCTATGTAGATGGGGCCGCGGGTAACGTTGAGGAAGCAACCCTCGGCAATCGCGCCCGGCTCGATGAAAAGCTGTGACGGGTCGCCTATGAGTGTGCAGGATGATGAGAGCGGTTGCGACTCGCGACCTTGCGTGATGAGAGCAAAGTCGCTCCTGATAGTCTCGCCGTTCTTGAGGAAAATATCATAGAGGTGCTCAATGCGCTCGGGCTCCATCCCGATACCGCGCGTGAGAGCGTCAACATAGGTGGCCGTGGGAATGATGTCGCTGTCGATGGTATAGTTGGCAACCGTGCCGGCGCACGGGAATTTCTCGGCAAGGTAAGGTGCAGTCTTCCAAGAATACTCGCCTGGAAGCAGCAGCTGCCATTTCTCACGCAGGGTTAGGATACCGAGGCGCAGCTCGCTGAGCGGGCGGGTGAATGAGAGCGGAAGCAGTTGCTCGCGCGCGCCCTCAGGGTCACGTAGGATTATAACGGGTTTTATATTGTCAGTCATGATTGTGGGTAAAAATCTGCTCAAAGATATATAAAAATAGTATTCGCCGACAATAAAATTCAGAAAAGGCAACAAAATGTGTGAAAAAATTGTAGTTCATATATAAATGTATTACCTTTGCGTGCTGATTTAAGCGCTAACCATCTTTTGTAATCAATCGAAATCAATCAATTTCTCATGGCAAACAATAAAAATACAGCCCCCGAAACGCAGAACGCTATCGACAACCTCAATGACTCGCTCACTGAGATGAGCAACAAGGTTGAGAACAACAAGAAACCCATCATGATTGCCATCGTTGCTATCGTAGTCGTTATTGGTGCAGTACTCCTTTTCCAGAACCACCGCAAGAATAGCAGCGACAACGCCAACGTTGAGATTGGCAAGGCTGACACTGAAATGATTCTCGGTAACGACTCTCTCGCCCTCGTGCAGTACATGAAGACAGCCCAGATGGGGCACGACGCCGGCAACCGCGCCGCCCTCAACGCTGCAATCATGCTGTTCAACGACAAGAAGTATGACGAGGCTATCCAGTATATCAACAAGTATGCTCCCAAGGAAGCTATCGTGGGCGCTGCAGCTTACTCTCTCAAGGGTGACTGCTACGTTAACCTCGACAAGCTCCCTGACGCTGTAAAAGCTTTCAAGGACGCCATCAAGCAGAGCGACAAGAATCCTTACTACACTCCTTACTTCATGCTCAAGCTCGCCCGCGTTTACCGCGCGCAGAACGACTTCAACGCTGAGCTCAAGCTCTATGAGGAAGTCAAGAAGGAATATCCTGCTTACGCTGCAAGCACTAACCTCAATATCGACAAGTATATCGAGCGCGCTCGCCTCTCAGCAGGTAAGTAAAATATTGTAACCAAACGCATTGAGCACGAGGCAAGCCCGCGAGGGATGCTTATCGTGCTCTTTCTTGTGTCTATAAATCATCTTTAAACCATTCAAGCACTCTACTACAATGTCAACAGCTACTACTGACGCTGCACATAACGCCGGGGCACCCGCCCCCTCGCTCAATGACCTTGCCACCCGTGGGCTCGGACGTCTGCTGTGGGATTACAGCCTGCCCGCCGTGGTGGGAATGCTCGTAATGCAGCTCTACAACTTCGTTGACCGCATCCTCATAGGGCACTATGGCGGCATGGATGGCGCGGCAAGCGAGGAAGCTATCGCGGGTCTCACCATCACCTTCCCGGTCATGAATATCACCACTGCGCTGGGGGTGCTCATCGGTGCCGGTTCGGCTGCACGCATGTCAATCGCCCTGGGTAACGGCAATCCCTCGGGAGCAAGGCTGATTCTGGGCAACGCGCTCACCATGACAATCGTGCTGGGCGCCACTTACCTCGCCATTTTCGGCTGGTTCATGGATGACCTCCTGCTCATCTTCGGTGCCACTGAGACTAACCTTCCTTACGCCCGCGAGTTCATGATGTATATCCTCCCGGGGCTCTTCCTCATGAACCTCACTTACTCGTTTAACAACCTCATGCGTGCCTCAGGCTTCCCCATGCGTGCCATGGTGACAATGTTCATAGGTGCGGGCACCAACGCCACTCTCGCTTCGCTCTTCCTCATCGTCTTCAGGCTCGGAATCAAGGGTGCAGCCATTGCAAGTGACATCTCGATGGGTATCACCACGATATTCGTCATGGCTCACTTCTTCAAGAACGACGGCCCCATAACATGGCAGCGCGGAACATTTAAATTGCGCAAGGAAATCGTCTGGAGCATCATAGGCATCGGAGCCGCTCCGGCAATCGTCAACGTGGCAGCCTGTCTTATCAATATCTTCATCAACTTCAACCTGCGCAAGTTTGGTGCCCTTAGCGATATAGGCGCTGACGGCGCTCTTGCAGCATCAGGCGTCTTTGTTACCTTTACCACGATGATAGTCTGCGGCATCCTCGGCATATGCCAGGGCATGCAACCGCTCGTGGGTTACAACTACGGTGCCGGGCTCTATCACCGACTCAAACGCCTCTTCTGGCTCGCAGCGGCAGCCTCTACGGTAATCTGCACCATCGGTTTCCTCATCGGCATGTTTGCTCCCGTATCGGTAGCCAGCCTCATTATCCCCAGCGAGGAGCTCGCCGCCCACACGGGCCGCATCCTCTCAGTGTCAATGTGCATGTTCTGGATGGTAGGCTTCCAGATCGTCTCCACCACCTTCCTCCAGTCAGTGGGCAACGTAACCTCGTCGATCATCCTGTCGCTCGCACGCCAGGTGCTCTTCCTGCTCCCCATCATGTACTTCATGGTCAGGAACTTTGCCCTCGAAGGCCTCTGGATGTCATTCCCCACCAGCGACGTTTGTGCAACCGCCGTGGCCGCAATCCTCATCATTATCGAATTTAAGAAAATCAACCGGCTTGAGAAAACAAGCCGCAACATCCCGTAATATTTTCATCAGCTACTTACTTTTTTCGAGCCGGTGTGACCTCCATATCACATCGGCTTCTTTCTATCTTGTCCCGTCCCAAAGGGGGAACGGTCAAATGGGACAACTGTCCCAAAAGGGCGAGGAGGGAATGGGACGGGACAACTCCCCCCTGAATCTACAGCTCGTTGTAGAGATGAGATATACCACTCGGCCCCGGTGGTATCATGCGTGAAAGTATGTTTTTTGCATACGTCCGCAACTCGTGACATCGTATCTTTGTATCGCCGGGAAGGTCACTACGATACCCTGTTCCCTGAATGCTTCCCCGGCCTCTCTTAATTTCACTTGCAAGTAACGTTTTGACAGTCTGCTCTCCACTATATATAATATATATAGGAAGGAGTGGAAGGGGGAAGGGTATATATAAACCTCTCGCGAGGTATTATATAGTAATATTAACTACTTAAATACTTAATCTAACATGGTAAACGAACGTAACAACACTTATATGGAGGATAACCTGGTAGCCAAGAGCGCTAACGCCTGGTGTGAGGAAGCTAAGAGCATAGAAAATCCCGTGCCACTGTGGAAAAACCTCTGGCACGAAGGCGAGGCTGCATGCCTTTTCTCTGACTCTAATGCAGGCAAGAGTATATATGCCGTGCAGATTGCTGAGGAGATTGCCGGCAATGGCAAGCGTGTCATCTACTTCGACTTCGAGCAAAGCGCCAAGCAGTTTCAGCTACGTTACACTGATGATAACGGAGTGATGTACAGGTTTAATGACAACTTCCTGCGCAGCGAGATAGATTGCTGTAATATCGTTTCGAGCGTGAAGGCAGGAGACCTTGTTGACCAGATAATGTCGATGGCTGACCGCGCCGAGGCTGACATTATTATCATCGACAATCTCACGTTCATGTGTGCTGACAGCGAGAACGGCATCGCTGCACATGACTTCATGGTCAAGCTCATAGAGTACAAGAAGGTGTGGAACCTTTCAATACTGGTACTTGCCCACACACCCAAGCGAGAGAACAACTCACCTATCACGCAGAATGATCTCGCTGGCTCCAAGCGCCTGTTCAACTTCTTTGACAGCGTCTTTGCCATAGGGCGTAGCTCGCAGGGCGATGACATGCGCTACATCAAGCAGCTTAAGGCGCGCCTGTGCCCCATCACCCTGGGTGAGAACAGCGTCCTCAGTGCCCGCATAGTCAAGGAGGAGGGCTTCCTGCACTTCAAGCACCTCTCAAAGTGTGTCGAGAAAGAACACCTGAAACCCGTAGGCGGCTACAATTACCTCACTGACGAGCAGCGCGACACTATCCTCTCGCTTCGACAGGAGGGCAAATCTTATCGCGATATAGCTCAGATAACCGGAGTCTCAAAGTCTAACGTAGCACGAGTAGTAAACGGAGAGTCATGATGCCCGCCACACATTTCATTGACAATGAACGCTTGGAGAATACACTCAAAAGCTATCACCACAATCCACTCGCCGTGTGGCTTTACAAGTCATTTGACGGCTTGCTGCTGAAAGATGAAATCAAGGATGAGCTACGTCGTTACAAGGTAGGAACAGCCCGCCTCATGGGCGGTTCCACCGTGTGGTGGCAGGTAGACCACCTGATGCGCGTGCGCTCAGCACGTATAGGCAAGTACAGCAGCGATACGGGGCTACCCTGTGGAGAGCCCTCGCTACTACACCATGAGTTATCCATACTCGAGGATTTGACATATCATTCATGCTACTTTGGTTCTCACCTGCTTGCTGAGAACCGCTACGAAACCACAGTATTACTGTTTGAAAGCGAGCGAAGTGCCATGGTTGCGGCATTGATGGCGCGGGCTATTGGTTACGGCATGGAGCTACTGGTAACACCCATAGCCTGTAGCGGATGCGACCGCTTTGACCGCTCAATGCTTGACAGGCTCAGCACGGCGGGAGCTATGAGAGTATTGCGGGGATGTAGAGTAGTGGTAGTGCCTGACAATGACAATCACGTAGCGTGGCAACGCAAGGCTGAGGGCGTGCAGGGCTGGTGTGAAACCTTTGTTGTGTCACCGCTCACCACGCAGCGGATGTTCGCCTTGTTGCAGTCAGGAGAACTCACTCGCGAGCAATGTGCTGAAATCATCATGGAATACTATCGTCCCGCGCTCATGCAAACGGCATAGCTTGTCCCGTCCCAAAGGGGGAACGGTCAAATGGGACAAGTGTCCCAAAAGGGCGGGGGGGAATGGGACGGGACAACTCCCCCTGAATCTACAGCTCGTTGTAGAGATGAGATACATCGCGTCAGCATGAGCGAAGCCACTAACGTCGAAGACGTTAAATATGGAAAACCCCAGCTTTCAGGAGCCATTTATGGCGACTTAGCTGGGGATTACGTGCATATATAAGACAGCCAGCGTCGAAGACGCTGAATTTCTCTACCTACTTAGTTCAGTATCTACGACACTGAATCTCACGATTGTGGTCTCTACCCCCCCCCCCAGCTATGCCTTGCCGACCTGTCGGTCACGTGCGCTCTCCAGCATCGTGGAAAGAATTTTACGCTGTTTTTCGGAAAGCTTGGGAGTGGGTAATTTGCTATTACGCTCTGCTTCCTCAGTGAAGGCTCGTGCATCTTCGCCCCACAGCTCGGGGGATGTCTTGATTGACATTGCCATTTTGGTATGAAATTTAATTATTAATAGGATTTAGCATCCATGATGGTGCGAGATGGTTTAGTGAGCTGTATTATCGTAGGCTGCCAGCTTGCTCGGGGAGCCGGGGTGGGGCCGTCAGAGGTTGGCGACGCGGGTCTTGAAGTCGTGCATCTTGATGGCGGCCTCGGCGGCTTCGGTGCCTTTATTGCCGAGGCTTCCACCGGCACGGTCTATTGCATCCTGCTCGGTGTCAACGGTTAACACGCCGAAGATTACGGGAATATCGCAGTCAGCATTCAGTGAGGTAACGCCCTGGGTTACGCTCTGGCAGACGTAGTCGAAGTGGGGTGTGCCTCCACGTATTACGCATCCAAAGACGATGATGGCGTCAAACAGCGATGCCTCGATGAGCTGGCTGGCGGCAAAGGTGAGCTCTACGGCTCCGGGCACTTTGAATACCTGCACGTCCTCCCGGGGGAAGCCTTCCTGTTTAAACACTTCGAGTGCACCGCGGGTGAGCGCACCGGTGATGTGTTCATTCCATTCAGCCTGGACGATAGCAACTCTCATTCCTTCAACTTTGGGTAACTTGCCGTGAGGGGCGGCGGTGGATAATATTGTAGACATTGAATACTTTTTTAGAGGATTACTATTACAAAATTAATAATTTAGCGTGTAAAAGCAAAATTAATTTGGAGTCTCGGATATTTGTGTTAATTTTGTGAAAAATGGAAAACTGCGGGGCGATTACTGCCTGTTTTCGCACGCGCTTACATTAATATAGTAGCCACTTATATATCTAAACCAATTATATTATTATGAAACTTACCGGAAATCTGGTTTACCTGTCTTCAGCTCTCGCGCTGGTTGCTTGCGGAGGTGAACAAAAAAACTTCAACCTTACTTCGCCTGACGGTGAGATTGTTGTTAACATCAATGTTGATGACTCGCTGACTTACTCAGTGTCTCACAAGGGCCAAAAGATTCTTGAACCCTCACGCATCGCCCTGCAGTTTGACGGCGCTGACAATGTGGGTGAAGGTCTCACAGGCGCCAAGGCTACCACCTCAGTTATCAACCGCACCGTTGAGGCTCCCTTCTATCGCCAGGCAAGTATCAACGAGAATGCCAACGAGCTGCGTCTTGCACTGAATGACAGCACTGCCGTGGTTTTCCGCGCTTACGATGACGGCGTGGCTTACCGTATTGAAACTGATTTCGCCACTCCCCGCACTGTTACCAACGAGGTGGCAGAGTTTAACTTTGCCACCTCGCCCGAGGCTCTCCTGCCCATGGTCAACAGCTACAATACTTCATTCGAGAAGACCTACACCCCCGCTCGCCTTGACACGTTTGCAACCTCAGGCAAGGACATGATGTTCCTCCCCGTGTATGTTGACTACAACGAGGGCGGCAAGGTGCTCATATGCGAGTCAGACCTCGCAAGCTACCCCGGCATGTTCCTGACTGCTGACAACGGCAAGCTCGCCGGCAAGTATGCTCCCTATCCTGACAGCCTCTACTTCCATCCCACCCGCGTGCAGGAAAAAGTTGCTACCGCCCACGATTTCATCGCTAAGACCGAGGGCTCCCGCACTTACCCCTGGCGCATCATCGCCATCGGTGACAATGATACTGACCTCCCCGTTAACGACCTCGTTTACCTCCTGGGCGAAGAGAACCGCATCGGCGACACTTCATGGATCAAGCCCGGCAAGGTAGCATGGGACTGGTGGAATGCATGGGGCCTCAAGAACGTAGACTTCAAGCCCGGTATCGATAACCGCACTTACAAGGCTTACATTGACTTTGCCGCTGATAATGGCATCGAGTACATCGTCCTCGACGAGGGCTGGAGCGAACCCGCTGCCGGCAACGTCCTCGAGACAATTCCTGAAATCGACCTCCCCGAGCTCGTGGCTTACGGCAAGGAAAAGGGTGTCGACATCTGGTTGTGGATGGTATGTAACACTCTTGACGCTAACCTTGAGGAAGCCTGCAAGAAGTATGCTGACATGGGTATCAAGGGCTTCAAGCTCGACTTCATCGACCGTGACGACCAGCTCGCCGTTGAGCGCGTTTACCGCGTGTCAGAGGCTGCTGCCAAGCACCACATCATGCTTGACATCCACGGTATGTATAAGCCCACCGGTCTCACCCGCACATTCCCCCACCTTGTTAACTTCGAGGGCATCTTCGGCCTCGAGCAGATGAAGTGGAGTAACCCTGAGATGATGACCTACGACGTTACCTTCCCCTACATTCGCATGGTGCAGGGCCCCGCTGACTACACTCCCGGCGGCTTCCGCAACCGCACTAAGGAATCATTTGAAATCAACTACTACGACCCCCAGACTCAGGGCACCCGCGCTCACCAGGTGGCAATGTACGTAGTGTGTGACGCTCCCTTCGCAATGCTCAGCGACAATCCCTCGGAGTATCAGGCTGACCCCGCCTGCACTTCATTCATCGCAGCTATCCCCACCGTCTATGACGAGACTATCATCCCTGCCGGCAAGGTGGGCGAGTATATCGTTTCAGCTCGTCGCGTGGGCGACACATGGTGGATTGGCGGCATGACTGACTGGACTCCCCGCGAGCTCGCTCTTGACCTCTCATTCCTCAACAGCGACGTGAACTACAAGGGCAGCCTGCTTGCTGACGGCGCTGACGCAGCTGAGAATGCTACCAGCTACACTATCACTGAGGTGACAGCTGACAGCGAGACTCCCTTTAATGTCAATCTCGCCCCCGGCGGCGGTTTCGTTCTCAAGCTTACCCCTGAAGAATAATTAGGCATGAATATACTGAAATCCTTACTTATAGCTCTTCCTCTCATGTGTACTGCATGCGGTACCCGTGAGGGGAAGACCGTTTTTTTGAGTGACTATCTCAACGGCAGCGAGGCGGCAACTGATGCCGTGCCCGCTATTCGCTCAGCGATTGAAGAGGTTAAACG
>JAAVGQ010000068.1 GCA_014800105.1 Bacteroidales bacterium
CCTCGTTAAGGGTGAATACGGTGAGACTCCTGTACCCATCGATTCCGCATTCCGCGAACTCATCACCGGTAGCCCCGAGGAAAAGCCCTACGATGTATCATCTTATAAGGCGCCCGGCAATCCCAAGATTGCTGAATATGGCAACGTATCGCTCGCTTCCAACCGCGAGGAAGAGCTTCTTCTCGAACTTCTCCCCAATGTAGCCAATCCCTTCCTCCGTCGCCGTCGTGATGCTGAATTTGCTGCTAAGGCTGCCGCTCTCGCTGCTGCCAAGGCTGCTGAAGAAGAAGCACGTCGTGCCCGCTTTGAACCCATCACCGGCGAGGTTTACTCAGCACCCATGGGCGGTAAGATTATAGCTGTAAATGTCAAGAAGGGTGATCATATCAAGAAGGGCGACATCATGCTCGTGTATGAGGCCATGAAGATGGAGAATGACGTTGAGGCTGAAAAGGAAGTAACAATCAAGCAGGTGTTCGTTGAGCCCGGCGAAATCGTCGGCACTGACGCGCCTCTCGTTGAATTCGAGCCCCGCAATTAATCCGTTACTTGACAAAAAGTGCAGAAAAATAGCGGTAAAATTTTGTAAACTAAGGAATAATCGCTAAATTTGCACGCCATTACGAAAGAAGAGTCTTACCAACTCTTTAAGTAACTTACAGTAAATCAGAATTATAAAGACGTTATAAAATGAAAAAAGACATCCATCCTTCAAACTATCGTGAAGTAGTATTCAAAGATATGTCAAATGATGAGATCTTCATCACCCGTTCAACAGTAGCTTCAAGGGAGACTATCGAAATCGACGGTGTTACTTATCCCCTCGTAAAGCTCGAAATCACCAGCTCATCTCACCCCTTCTTTACCGGCAAGCAGAAGCTCGTTGACACTGCAGGTCGCGTAGATAAGTTCATGAGCCGTTACGGTAACGTCAAGAAAAAATAATAGCGTCCGGCGCATACAACCTTCTAAAGAAAGGCAGCACACTCAGGTAGAGTAGGCTGCCTTTCTCGCGTACAATCCCCCCAGCTTTTTTTATTATAACGTTTGAGTTGTGTGGGGTAAGTGTTGAGCTGCGGNGTTGCAATGGCGTAAGTAACCCCATGCGAAGCGCGAGAGCGTAAAGCAAGAGGTAGAGTGGTTCGTTATCACGTAGAGCTCCTGGAGTGTGACCGTGGTGCATCATTATGGATTGTCATCAATAAAAAAGATAGCAAAAAGATAAAAATGACCGAGATTTTCAAAATGAAAGAAAAATGACCATGAAAATTTAAACATTTTGAAATGTAATATCCAATTTAGTGTAGAAATTAATAGATTATAAGAACAATATTGTAAATGAAATAAAAGATGTTTTCCAGCATAGCTATAAAGCTGTGTTGTTGAAGTGTTAAATTGACGGTATTTTTGTTGCAATTTTTTTAATTTACAAAACTTTTGTTAACTTTGTGGCTTGAAACAATCNGCTTAGATTCAATAGGTGCTTGAAAATGATATGCTTTTGTTAGCAAAACGATTGAATTTAATACTTTTTTAAGGTAAAATATATTCACTAAATATTATGTCTAATTAAATTCTTAGTATGAAAAAGCTGTTTCTCTTACTAATGACTGTAATCATGACAACCACTTGCGCTCTCGCACAGGCTGGCTTGATTCATGGTACAGTTGTTGCTGCGAGCGACAACGAGCCCCTTCCCGGCGCAACCGTTCTCGCTCCTGATGGACAGGGTGTCGCAACCGACCTTGACGGTAACTTCTCTATCAAGGTAGCTCCCGGCACTAATCTTAAGGTTTCCTACGTCGGCTACGCCGACCAGACCGTCCCTGCCGCTGATGGCATGGTGGTTAAACTCGTAGAAGACAACACTCTTGATGAAGTAGTTGTAACCGGTTACGGTTCAGCTAAGAAACTTGGGTCTTTCGTTGGAGCTGCTTCTGTTGTAGGGGCTGCCTCGATTGAGAACACTCCTTCAGCAAACTTTGTTGATGCACTTGCTGGTAAAGTTGCTGGCCTCGCAATTTACTCTAACACCGGTGAGCCTAATTCTTCTCCCACCAATATTAACATTCGTGGTATTAACTCACTTGAATTTAGCTCNGAACCTTTATTTATTCTTGATGGTGCGCCTGTTTCAACCTCAATGTTCACATCATTGAATCCTAATGATATTGAGAGCATTACCGTCCTCAAGGATGCTGCTTCAACTGCTATCTATGGTTCACGTGCAGGTAATGGTGTTATCGTTATAACCACTAAGAAAGGTAAATATGGCGAACAGGCTAAGGTGACAGTTCGTGCTAACGTTGGTTGGTCGGCAGCAGTGCAGTCAAACATTAAGATGATGAACTCAGCTCAGTATCTCGAATTCCGTGATCGCATGACTAACGAAGCCGGTTCTACTCCAATCAGTGACACAGCTCGTGAACTTATTACTAAATATGGTATCGATACAGATTGGCGTAAAGAGCTTATCTCTGATAATGCCTTGACTTATGGTCTCGAAGCTGCTATACAGGGCGGTGGTGAGAAGAGTAACTATTTCCTTTCATTAGGTCATACTGATCAGGATGGTCTTGTTGCAAAATCAGAACTCCGTCGTGAGTCACTCCGTGCTAGTTTCAACAGTGATATTAAGCCTTGGTTGAAAGTTGGTTTTTCTGGTAATTTCGCTTATCAAAAGTATATGACCAACAGTACGGCTTCTTATGCTGGTAACTTCTATACTAACGGTCCTATCTTCCAGGCTTATTACATGCTCCCTTATGATTCTCCAAGATATTATACAATAAATGATGGTAAAATTAACTTTGGAGAAAAAGCCGAATGGTATCCTTATACCCATGGTGGTGTAATGAATGCAAATGATGATGCCAGTCTTGATCATGGCGCTTATAATCAGGTTACTTTTAACGGTAGCATCTATCAGCAGATAACTCCCATTGAGGGCCTCATTCTTCGCGCTCAACAGAATGTCTATGCTTATGACCGTACGCGTATTGCTGCATGGATGGGCAAAGAAGACTATGAAACACCCATGGGATTTATGACAGCATTCGGAACTTCTCGTCAGGCAGGACGTAGTTTTGCCCGCTTGTCTCAGTTTACTTATACCAACACTGCTGAGTACAATCGTAACTTCGGTGCTCACCATATTGATATTCTTCTCGGTCAAGAATCTATCATCAATAAAACTACCTCATTTGGTGTAAGTACAACCGGTCAACCATCTAACGATTTGATGCTTCTCACTAACGGAACTACAGTTACTATGAATAACGTTACTGATTCACGTGGAGAGTATGTGGTTAATTCTTACTTCATGACGGCTGATTATGATTGGAATGAACGCTACTTCTTGAATGCTTCAGTTCGTCGCGACGGATGTTCAAAGTTCGCTCCTGAGCACCGTTGGTCTACTTTCTATGCAGTAGGTGCAATGTGGAATGCTAAGAACGAGGAGTTCCTTAATTCAATCACCTGGATTGACAAATTGCAGGTACGTGCAAACTATGGTACTACAGGTAACTTTTCTGGTCTTGATGATTATGCATGGCGAGGAGTTCTCGGAACTGCAACATCTTATAATGGTCAGCCCACTCTCGGACTTGCTACACAGTCGAACCATGAGCTTACATGGGAGACCATTGAGCAGTTTAGCGCCGGAGTCAACTATAGCTTCCTGAACAAACTCTACGGTAGTGTTGATTTCTATGTAAAGAATACCAAGGATATGATTATAAATATTCCTTACAGTGCTACTACCGGTTGGACAGATGGTCCCGTCAACATTGGTTCTCTCCGCAACAAGGGTATTGACTTTGTTATTGGTTCTCATATTGTTGATACTAAAGACTGGTATGTTGGCGTTAATGTTAATTTCAACTACAATAAGAATACTATTACTGAGCTTTATAATGGCCTTGACGAGTATCGCCTTGATGACTATGGCATGGTTTATAAGATCGGTGAAAATCCCTTCCAGCTCAACACTGTCCGTTATGTCGGTATCGACCATGCTGATGGTAAGTGCGTATGGTTGGATAAGAACGGTAACAAGACTAAGGTTTATAACCAGGATAATGCTGTTAACACAGGTAAGTCTTATCAGGCTCCCTGGACTGGAGGCTTTGGTATCAATGCTCGCTGGAAAGGCTTGGCTCTACGTACTGACTTCGCATGGGCTGCTGAAAAGTATATTTTCAACTGGGCTTACCAGCAGATTGCTTCTAACCTATCATTCACTCAGGCAAACCAGAGTGTAATCATGCTTGATACTTGGACTCCTGCTCATCCCGAAGGCTCAATGCCTGCAATTACTGAGTCAATTCAGGGTGACTCTCGTTACCTTGAGAATTCATCATTCGTTCGCATGAAGAATCTCACGGTTTCTTATACTCTGCCCTCTAATTGGTTGAAGAAGATGTGTCTGAGTGACCTTACATTCCGTTTCACCGGCCGTAACCTTCTCACGTTCACAGCATCAGGCTTCACTGCTCAGGACCCTGAATACACCAACAACGGTGTTCGTTTCAACTATCCCAACACTCGCCAGTATGAGTTTGGTGTAGAAGTTTCATTCTAATTATTGAGCGTTCGAATATGAAAAAAATATTTTTATCAGTAATAGCATGTGCAGGACTTCTTACTGCCTGTGACATGAACACCACTCAGTATGGTGTAATTGATGACACTGCTGAGCTTAGCTTTGATTATATTACACAGAACAGAAACTACTCTGTCTATAGTGCATTGAGAGGATGTACAGTTGGTTCGTGGGTTTATGACACTGAGTTACAGCTTGATCAGTTTATCGCTTTGTCAACTAATGGTGGCCGTGGCATGAATATAGCTGACGGTTCAATTAACCCATCAAACGGAAGTGCAACCGGTACATTTGAAGGTATGTACTCGCGTATCGCTCAAGTTAACTTTATGATTGAAAAAGCTCAGAATGCTCTTGATCAGGGTAATCCAACGGCTGATGAAGCTGCTGAATTGAGTCGTTACGTGGCTGAGGGAAAATTTGCACGTGCATACTTCTATTTCTATCTCTTTGACCATTTCTGCCAGACTTATGATTCGGCTAAAGGTGATACAGAGGGCTTAGGTCTTCAGCTTGTAACAGTATATAATCCTGACGGTGATACCTCAAAATATCCAGGTCGTTCATCAATGAATGCTACCCTTGAGCTTATAAATGGTGATCTTCTTGATGCATTCAACGGTCTTCAGGCTTATGAAAAAGCAGGTAACACTTCTTACACTGTAGCTGGTTCTAACTATCTTTCTTCTTATGCAGCAGCGGCTCTTCAGGCACGTGTTGCGCTCGTTACCGGAAAGTATGCAGATGCCATAGCAAAGGCCAACTATGTTATCGGAGGTAAATATTCACTTGCTACCGGCGATGATTATGTTGATATGTGGTATGACGAAAATGTTGATGAATTAATATTTACTCCCTTTGTTAACAAGGATGAAATCTCATCTCCCACATCATTCTCAATAGCACAGGGTTGGAACTATTGGTGGCCTGGCAAGACTGACCAGTGTGACTACATTCCCACTCAGGAAAGTGTATTAAGTCTTGCTGAATTTGAGGATGCTGAGGGTTACATCAATGACGTGCGTTTTGAAAGTTTCGTTGCAAACATTCCAATCGCAGTTGAAGGTGGTACAGTCAGAGGTTATGCTTTTGTGAAATATCCTGGCAATCCCTCTCTTAACTCTTCAAATACCAATTACTATATGAATACTCCCAAACCTTTCCGTTTGAGTGAGCAGTATTTGATCAAGGCTGAGGCTGCTGCTTTGAATGATGATCCCAACACCGCTAACAGTGCAATTTCTGATCTCGTAAAGGCTCGTCTTTATGACACAGATGGTTTTACTCCAATTAATTTGAATGGTTCTGCGCTTTTGACTTTCATCAGAAATGAGCGTTCGAAAGAACTCATGGGTGAAGGTTTCCGTTTGAGCGACCTGCGCCGTTGGAAACAGGGCTTTGACAGAAATCAGCCTTACGTATTGAATTCTGCTATTGCTGATACTCGTTCTGTAGTAGCGCTTTCAGTTAGATATGATGATGAGGACCATCGTTTTGTATGGCCCATCCCTGCCAGTGAAATAGAGATTAATCCGCAGATTGCTAAACAGCAAAATCCCGGTTATTAAGATTTCGTATCTAATAAATTAGATTATTATGAAGATTTTTAAAATATTATCTATTGGTGTTCTAGCTTGCTCAGTAGCTTCATGCTCTGATAGCGAGGATTTCAACACCGCCGGAAATGTCTCAGTTGAAATGGGTGAGGCTACAATCCGTATCTCAGAAGATCAGATTTCAAGCGCTTCTTTCAACTACATTCCTGTTGTAGTTAAGGGTGAGGCGAACGGTCCCATCCGCGTCAATATCGAGCTTACTCCTGTAGGAGAGGGTGGTGCAGTGTCAGGTGTGAACTATATCATGACTTCAACTTCAATCATCATTCCTGAGGGCGAAACCACAGGTTCATTCCAGTACTATCCCAAGGGTGACAGCGAGATTAATGATGACCGCTCCTTCACTGCCAAGATTGTAAGTGTAGAAGGCGCTTCTATCGGTCAGAACAATACTACCGAAATTACTCTTGTAGATAACGAAGGTCTTATTCCTGTCTATTATACTGGTCTCGCTGGTAAATGGAACGCTGTTTACAATTCAATGTATGATGGCCCCATTCAGGGTAATCCTACCATTGAAGTAGTGAATGAAGGTGAGACTGGTTATGGAAGCGTTGTTACACTTAAGGACTTTCCAGACGCAGGCTTCACTACAATCGGTAAGTTTGGTATTGACGGTGTTAATCAGATTATTACTCTTTCCATAGAGTGTGGTCAGATCATCGGAACATTTAACTCGGCTTCCAATGGATTAGGGAATGTGTTCCTTGCACCCTTCAGCGGTTCAAGCTATTGGAATGGTGGAACATTTACTCTTCAATTCAATTTTGATTTGAAATCAGGAGAAATGCTACCTGATGCTGATGGTCGTGCTCTTGGTGCACTTATCCAATTTGCCGGAGGTGTTAGTATCTATGACGGTTATGATGCTATCATTATGTCTCGATAATATTTGCAATTAAAGATAAGAAGGGATTCGCCAATTTAATGGTGAGTCCCTTTTTTTTTTGAGATATACTTTTTTTTAACTATTGATTGCCCTATCTTTGCACAATAAATAGTACTCATCCATAATTATATAATGAAGAAAATTTTATTATTCGCTTTTTCAATTTCAACATTCTTTTCTTACGGTCAGAATAAAATTAATTTATTGGGATTGCAGGAATTAAAGAAATTTAATACGGAACTGGTCGCCAAATCCTCAAACTCTGTTGTCAAGACGATCGAGGCAATTATTATAATGAATAAAGGTTGGAGTGAGGATGATTTAGAGCGGTATGGTGCGAGCATTGTGCTCAAAACTGGAAAGAATCTTGTTGTTGCAGATATTCCTGTTGATTCTGTTACTTCATTATCGGCAAACAAATTTGTGAAATATGTTAGTTTCGGAGAGGAGTTTAGTGCTAAACTTGATTTTGCAATACCTGCAAGTAATGTCACCCAGTTACATCAAGGATTTGATTTTGACGGTCAAACAATGACATTTGATGGTACTGGTATAGTTACTGGTCTTATGGATCAGGGTATTGATCCCAATCATCCCATGTTTCTTGATGAAAGTGGAGCAAGCCGCGTTAAAGAGGCTATTCATTACGGTGGTTCATCCGCGCTCACGCCTAATGCTGTAAGGCGTTTTACTACTGATGACTCAAATGCAACTCACGGAACTCATGTTGCCGGTATCATGGCCGGGCGTGCTTATGAAGAGGGTGAATATAGCTATATTTCTACTCCGACCGGTAGAAATTCCTCCTTAAAAGAAGGCGGAATCCCATTTATAGGAGTTGCTACGGGAAGTGATATCGTAATGACAGCAGGTTCATTTTCTTCAGCAAATATTCTTAAGGGAGTAAATGAAGTGATTGAATATGCAAGTTCAGTTAACAAACCTTGCGTTGTAAATCTTTCACTGGGCAGTAATAACGGACCTCATGATGGAACAGGAGCCCTCCAGGAGGGGCTTGCTGAATTAGGTGAAAAGGGTATAATCTGTATATCGGCCGGTAATGAAGGTGATATGAACATTTTTGTGGGTAAATCATTTACAAAAAATGATACTCAGTTGAAAACCTTTATTGCTGATAATAGTAGTAATGGTATTGATATATGGGGAAATGATAATCGGCCTGTTAAGGTTACTTTGGCATTTTATAATGCTGGTGACATTGTGGAACTGGCTTCGATTGATGACATAAATCAATCGTCCTCACCTAATGCCAGTGTTTTTGGAAGTTATATGAATGGTACTTTTGCCTTGACATCAGAAGTCAATCCTTTAAATAATCGTTTTCATGTTCTCGTTAGCGGTAACTTTACTCAAAAAAATGCCGGACGACAGGTTGTTCTAATTGTAGAAGGATCAGCCGGGCAACAGGTGTATTGTTATGGTTACGGAAATCCAGCCACTCAATTTAGTTCTAACTCAATAAAAGGATATGAGACTGGTACAAACAACGGCTCAATAAGTGACACAGCGACGGGTGAAAATGTCATAGCTATAGGCTCATATACTACTCGTACGACATGGGGAACATTTGCCGGTACGTATCTTTATAGCGATCCTGCATTCTCAGTAGGAGAAGTTAGTCCTTTCTCAAGTTTTGGTGAGACATTCAAAGGAGTGAAGTTGCCTCGTATATGTGCCCCCGGCGCAAATATTCAATCCTCATTGAACAGATATTATACGAGTGGGTTAGGCGTATCCGAAAGAAATAGTAGTACTTCGGCAGTTGTAAAGGGTAAATCTCTTGATGCATACTGGGGTGCTATGCAAGGCACATCTATGTCCTGTCCATATGCTTCGGGAGTGGTTGCTTTGTGGTTACAGGCTGATCCAACCTTAAGTTGTCAAGATGTTATTGATATAATGGAAAAATCAGCTGTTGATCCTTTTGAAGGTAGCCTCAACGTTTCAGCTGCTAAGCGAATCCAGTGGGGGGCGGGGAAGCTGGATGCGCTGGCCGGTATCAAGGAAGTTCTTGAAAGAAAGAATGCCGGTGTGCAGG
>JAAVGQ010000013.1 GCA_014800105.1 Bacteroidales bacterium
GAAGGATTCAAATGTCTTGCGTCCCATGATGATGGCACTCCCCATGGTGAGCGCCTTGAAGCGCTTGAGGTCATCGCTGATGTGGTACAGGAGGTCACCGTCACGACCCAGACCACCGTCAGCCGTAATTGCAGCAATAATTTTTATCATACTGATACCTGTGCTTTTATGTGGGGCATTGGGTCATAGTCCTCGAGCTTGAAGTCATCATATTTGAAGTCGAAAATACTCTTGACGTCAGGGTTGATGACCATGCGGGGAAGGGCACGCGGAGCACGGCTCAACTGCTCCTCGACCTGCTCCATGTGGTTATTATATATGTGAGCGTCGCCTAGGGTGTGGATAAAATCACCGGCCTCGAGTCCTGTCACTTGAGCTACCATCATGAGCAGTAGAGCATAAGAAGCTATGTTGAATGGAACGCCAAGGAAACTGTCGGCGCTGCGCTGGTAGAGCTGGAGCGAGAGCTTGCCGTCAGCAACGTAGAACTGGAAGAATGCGTGGCAGGGAGGGAGGTTCATGTTCTTGATGTCAGCCACGTTCCATGCGCTCACGATGATGCGGCGTGAGTCAGGATTATTCTTGATAGTGTCAATAGCCTCGGAAATCTGGTCGATGAAACCGCCGTCATAATCGGGCCATGAGCGCCACTGGTAGCCGTAGATGTGGCCGAGGTTGCCATCCTCGTCAGCCCACTCGTTCCATATTCTCACGCCGTTTTCCTGAAGGTATTTCACGTTAGTGTCACCCTTGAGGAACCACAGGAGTTCGTGGATAATTGACTTGAGGTGAAGTTTCTTGGTTGTGAGCAGTGGGAAGCCATCCTTGAGATTGAATCTCATCTGGTAGCCGAAAACGCTGCGGGTGCCGGTACCGGTGCGGTCACCTTTGTCAGTACCGTTTTCCTTGATGTGGCGAAGGAGGTCAAGATATTGTTTCATCGTGTAAATTATTATCAGAGTGGGAAGTGGATGAAATATTGAGAGAGGTGGCGCGACGCTTGACGGGTTGCATGAGCGGAATCTGCAACCGGTGGCGGCGGGAGGTATAGCGGATGGCATCGTCAGGGCACACGCTCACGCAGTTAAAGCAGGCCACGCATCGTCCCGGGTCAACAGTGCCGTGTTCTGAGTTGATGCAGTTAGTTTTGCATGCGTATTCACACTTGCGGCAGTGGGTGCAGCGGTCGGTGTCTATGTCAAATTGCAGGATTGCGAAGTGGTTGAGAGTGCCGAGGCATCCACCCGTGGGACACAGGAGGTTGCACACCGTGCGTCCTTTCATCGCTCCCATGAAAAGAAGGAATACAAGATTTATTCCGGCCGAGATCATTACGCGTACAGCTACGGGAGGATTCAGCTTGAGGAATTCACCTGCCGTGCCTGTCATGTTGGAGTAAGAATCAAGCGGCGAGAGCTGTAGAAAGGGTATTAGCGTCCATGTTACAGCCAGGGAGTCAAAGAGGGCAGCCATTAGAAACAGGCACCACAAGGCAACGCGGGCATATGCGGGACCGGGCGGCTTATAGCGATACACCTTGTCTTTGAAAATAAGCTTGCCGATGCACTCCCCCACGTCCTGAATTGTCCCAATGGGACAAACCGTCGAGCAGTAGACGCGACCGAACACGAGCGTGATAGCAAGCCAGAAACCCAGCACGGCGACGGAGCCGAGGATGGTCATGGGTACAATCATCCAGTGCTCGACGCGGGCTTTACAAGCAAGAACTACAGCCGAGGGTGCAGCCATCAGGCACCATGTGATGAAACACAGCGAGATAAGTTGCACGGCAACGCGTAAAGCTTTGACGATATGGCGGTTCTTGATTGGCATTCCGGGTAAACTGCAATTACTTATCCCTCAAAGTTAGGAATTATCCTCAAGACTGGCAAATTGTATCCGCTGTTGAATTTTATGTAGTATACTTAATAAAACTACTCGAAATGCCATTTTTATGTAGTATACTTAATAAAAACCGGTTACAAGGCGGTTTCATTTACCAAAATATGTTAATAGAGTGAGCGATTTTGAGTTATTTATTGTTATCGTAAAAGAGGGATTGCCTACCTTTGCAAGGTACGCGCCTGAGCATTTTTCCTCTCACTCGCTCTCGGACACCTCTTTTCATGTCCGATAATATATTAATCAACAGGCTGTTAAAATGAATAACTACTACACTAAAACTAATATACTCACTTCGTTACCCTCCACTAATGCTCTCATTCATGGCAATAGAGAGGCTTACTTCGTACAGCATAATGGAGGCTGGAGCGGTGTTTCATCCATAGAATTTGCTGAGACTGTCGATAAAGCAGCAATGGCCATGGAGACACTCGGAATCAACGTGCAGGAACGCGTTGCGATTTTCTCTTCCAACCGTGCCGGCTGCCTTGTCGCTGATTTCGCTGTCTACGCCCTGCGTGCTATTCCTGTTTCGCTGTACTCTACGAGCAGCGCTGAGCAGGTTAAGTATATAGTAAATGACGCCGGAGCGCGTATTATCTTCGTGGGAAGCACTTCTCAGCTCAACATGGTGCTGTCAATCATCGACGAGTGCAGGACGCTGGAACACATCGTTGCGATAGCTGATACAGTCGAGGCTCCTGAAAATTGCGATGCCCGTTTCATGACGTATGCTAACTTCCTCGAGTTAGGTGCCAACGCATCAGACGGTTGCCGCGCCGAGGTTGAACGTCGCCGTGCCGANGCTACACCTGAAGATATTGCAACNCTCATCTATACCTCAGGTACAACCGGGGAACCCAAGGGTGCGATTCTACCCCATTCATGCTTCAATGCNTGCATGGAAACTCATCGCCGCTGGCTTGACAATATTTCGCCGGAAGATATTTCNCTNTGTTTNCTCCCCCTTAGCCACATATTTGAAAAAGCCTGGACTTACTTCTGCCTTTTCCTGGGCGTGAAAGTCTACATCAATACTGATCCCCGCGAAATCCAGACTACCATCAAGCAGGTGCGTCCCACGTGCATGTGCAGCGTGCCACGTTTCTGGGAGAAAGCCTATGCCGGAGTNATGGAAAAAATCGAAGAGATGGGAGCGTTCCAGCGCATGNTGGTGAAGAGAGCACTCGCAATAGGNAAGAAACGAAATCTNCACTATAAGAGACTCGGACTGAAGGTTCCCGCTTTGCTCGAAGCGCGTTATCGTTTCTATGACAAGCGCATCCTTTCAGTTATGCGCCGTGCCATCGGCATTGANCGCGGNCGCATGTTCCCCACTGCCGGAGCTCCGCTCAGCCCCTCAATCATNGAGTTCTTCCAGTCATGTGGAGTAAATATCGTGATTGGTTACGGACTGTCTGAGACCACAGCTACCGTCTCAGCTTATCCNCACGTAGGTTACGAAATCGGTACCGTAGGNAAACCTATTGCCGGCGTAGAAGTTAAAATAGGCCAGGAAGGCGAAATTCTCGTTAAGGGCCCCACGGTAATGTCAGGTTACTACAACAAGCCTGAGGAAACCAAAAAAGCATTCACAGCCGACGGCTGGTTCCGTACCGGGGATGCCGGATATATCGATGCTACGGGTGCGATCGTGCTCACTGAACGCCTTAAGGACCTTTTCAAGACATCCAATGGCAAATACATCGCACCCCAGGCNCTTGAAACTAAGCTTGGCGAGGATAAATATATTGAGCAGGTGGCTGTTATCGGTAATAACCGCAAGTATGTTACCGCCATTATCATTCCTGCTTTNGANGCTATCAAGGAATATGCACGCAAGAAACAGATTCACTATAAGAGCATCGATGACCTCGTGCGCAACAGTGACATCCGCGCACTGATTGAGGAGCGTATCGAAAAACTCCAGAAGAGCTTCGCGCCGTTTGAAAAAATCAAGAAATTCACTCTCCTTCCACGTGAGTTCACNATGGAGAACGGTGAGCTTACAAACACTCTCAAAATACGCCGTCCCGTTATCAACAGCCATTACGCCCGCGAGATCGAGGCTATGTATGCCTGATGTAGACTGGTATAGACTTACCCTTATTTAGGGCCTGTTTGACTTTATTGTGTCACACAGGCCCTTTAATAGTATGTGTAATAAACGTTTTTTTTGCACAATTGGTTATTTTTGTTTAACTTGCCATAAATTTTCACAAATTTCCACAAAATATTCTTACTTCAACCTAAAACCATCAAAAACTAAAAGCATGAAAAAAAACTACCTTAAAGCGACATGCAAAGCGCTNCTGACCGCTTTTGCATGTTTAGTTACATCGGGTCTCGATGCCAGGACAGTTGTCGATGTCAAAACACCCGGTACACTCTCAAGCCTAATCAAAACATCTGACTCGGAACTTAAGGTAACCGGCAAGATCAACGGTACTGANATAAAGTTTATCCGAAATATGGTCGTGGCCGGTACGGTAACTTCGCTTGACTGGTCGGAAGTAAGCATCGTAAAAGGTGGAAATCCTTATTTCGGAAGTTTCTATTCTGAGGATAATACCATTGGAGAGGCTCTGTTCAACGAGTGCTCAAAGCTCCAGAAANTGATTTTACCCAGCAATATAATCGAAATAAAGAAAGAAGCTTTCGCACGTTCCGGCCTCAAGGAAATTGATATTCCCAACTCAGTCATGCTATTGGACTTCGACTGCTTTGCCTATTGCAATGATCTTGCTAAGGTGGTNATCGGCAAAAATGTCAGTCATATAAATCAAGGCGTTTTCTGGTACTCGGGAGTTCAGGACGTATATGTTAAGCCGACAATGCCTCCCACAACTGTTATATACACCTTCTCGTCAAGACCGCGCATTCATGTTTACACTGATGCCGTTGACGATTATATTGGTTCATCATGGAGTGAATTTGGAGATATATATGACGGTCTTGAAAAAATATATCCTCAAGAGAAAGATGAAGATAAAGAGATTAACTTCGGTAACTACTTTAAGGACGAGGCATGTACCGAGCTGAAGGCTGAATACCAATCCATGAGTGATGCTAATCTCACGGCAACGCTTACAGATGCTAAAATACCTGAAGTATTGATCAACGCAGCCCTCAAGGTGAAGAATGATTCCTGGGCTAAATATGAGAAGGACTTCCGTGTACACAGTTATAAAGCTTTCAGTGATGCCAACTATTGGAATAAGAAGATGATGGCTACCGGCGGCTCCTACATGGGCAATCCAACCGGTATTTATGCAAAGAACCTTGGTGAAGAAATCTATGTTTTTGTAGATAGCGACGTGCCCGAGGATGCAACACTCTACATTGCAGGATGTGTCGAGAATGCACTCATATCAAGTCCCAATGCCGGTCAAAAACTTCAGAAGGGTATCAACGTCATTAAGGGCTCACGCGATGCAATATATTATATATTGTATGTGGCCGACACTAAGTCAATGACAAGAAAAATCACCGACTGGCCAGAAATTAAAATCCACATCGAGGGGGGAACGGTGAACGGCTACTTTGACCTAAGCCGCCACACTGACAGTGACTATCAGGCAATTCTCAGGGGGGCTACCCTTAAGCGTTTCACAGTAAAAGGAGAGCACTCGCTTTACCATTTTAAAACTTCTACATTTAGAGAGGTCTTTCCATATAGCATCACAAAAAGCATATCATATTTTGACAACTTAGCCACATGGGAAAAGGAGTTGATGGGTATGTGTGAGAGTGTAACCTCAGGCCAACGCGCCGGCTATCCATGGTATTTGACAGGAGGTGAGGCTATTTATCCTTGCTACTACAACAACCCCAACTTTGCCATAGAGGGCGAAGAGAGTGATGCCGGATATGCCAACTCTTCACCCTATCGAATTTCCTATAATAGTGTCGGGGCTATTCGTAACGACTTAGACCCAACCAATCCCCAGATGGGTGACTGGGGTCCCGCTCACGAAACCGGACACAATAATCAGGGCGCTATAAACCTCGAGGGTTGTACCGAAGCCTCAAACAACCTGTTCTCCAATGTGGTAGCTTATCTTGGTGGCATAAACTCCACAAGAGGTTCGAATCTATCATTCGTAATGGAAGAGTATGCACAACGCATTCCTTTTTATTTCAGGGATTTAGGCTCACGCATGCGCATCTTCTTTAATCTCTATCTTTATTACCACCTGGCTCAAAAGAACACCTCGTTCTACCCCGAGCTTTTCAAGGCCCTCCGAGAGGACCCCATCAAAGTCTATAATCCCTCCAATAACAACGAGGGTGGGTTAAAGTTCGTTCGTAAAGTATGTGATGTAGCTCAGGAAGACCTCACTGACTTTTTCACTATCTGGGGCTTCTTTGAACCTATTGAGCCTACTACAATTGATGACTATGGCACTCATCCCATCGCAGTGACCGAGGCCGACATTGCCGCTACCAAAGCCTATATTGCAAAGTATCCCAAAAAGAACCGTGAGATCATCTTTATTGAAGACCGTGTAACTATTGTTCCTTCAACGGGATTCCTGCAATCCAAGGACTTCATACGCAACGACCCGGATAATCTCGGAAAATGTGCTGACCTTGGTCAGTTCACTGACTACCTTCCCAATGCATGCCAGCCCGGGTGGTATACCTACCTGAAGGCCGACAACATATATTCTATGACAGGTTCAGGCGGCATAGGCTTCTTTATGCTGGATTCTAATGATAACATCCGATACGCTGCTAACACCACCAATGTGATAATTCCTGAAAGTGTAGACAGTGATTTCACAATCTATTCCTGTGATCCTGATGGCAAGCTCACAGAGGTTACCAAAGGGGGCGAAGGTCTACAGCGCGTCGATACTCCCATGCCCGGCCGTCTTGCCAATGAACTTACAGAAGAGGCTCTCAAAGCTGTAATCACTGGAAAGATCAACGGCACCGATATCAAGCACTTGCGTAATCTACTGACCAAAGGCAATCTACTCGCAATTGACATTTCGGGCGCTGAAATTGTCAACGGCGGTCAAGCTTACTTTGAAAACTATTCCACCTCATCTGATGCCACCGGCGACTACACATTTGAGGGCCACTTAAACCTGAATTCAATCATTCTTCCCAAGTCTCTCAAGAAGATAGGGTTCAAGAGCTTCTCAAATACAGGGCTCAAGTCAATCGAAATCCCAAATCTGGTACACACGGTAGCAATGGATGCATTTGCCTACAACAAAAGCCTGACCGAGGTTACCATCGGTGAAAGTGTCAATGAAATGGGGCAGGGCGTCTTTTGGTATAGCCCTGTCAAGGATGTCTATGTCAAGCCAATGACACCACCCACTATTGGTATTTATTTCTTCTCAAGCAACCCCACTATTCACGTCTACAAAAGTGCCGTAGCTAAGTACAAGGCATCTCCATGGGCTCAGTTTGGCACTATCGTGGGTGACCTTGACGATATAATGGCTGGCGTTGATAATCCCGTTGTTGACGATGTGAATGACAAGCAAGAGGTTTACTATGACCTTTACGGCCGTCGCGTCACTAACCTGCAACCTAACACGATCTACGTCAGCAATGGAAAGAAAATAATAATCAAGTAACCTCCGCTTTTAAGAGGCTGCCCCAAAATGGGGGCGCGATAAACACTATATGTAAATTGTAAGAGTTCGGTTTTATACCGGGCTCTTTCTTTTTAACCTAGCACTGATAGTTGACTTTCATTGGAAAAATGTTTATATTTGCACTTACGTGACACCGTGAGCATTCGCTTGAAATTGCTACGATACCGCCACGCGATAATGCAATTTATAATACATTAATGGATAATTACATAGTTTCGGCTCGCAAGTACCGCCCCTCAACATTCTCAAGCGTCGTGGGACAGAAAGCCTTGACGTCGACACTAAAGAACGCGATTGCTCAGAACAGGCTCGCCCATGCCTACCTGTTTTGTGGCTCGCGAGGAGTGGGAAAGACCTCCTGCGCGCGTATCTTTGCGAAGACTATCAACTGCGAGCATCCCACGCCCGACGGCGACCCCTGCAACGAGTGTGAATCATGCCGCACTTTCAATGCCGGCACCTCATTAAACATTGTAGAGCTTGACGCTGCATCCAACAATAGCGTGGATGACGTGCGCGGACTGGTTGATCAGGTACAGGTTCCCCCCACCAACGGCCGCTACCGCGTCTTCATCATCGACGAGGTGCACATGCTCTCATCAGCTGCATTCAACGCATTCCTCAAAACTCTTGAGGAACCGCCATCCTACGTCGTGTTCATTCTCGCTACCACTGAGAAGCACAAGATTATCCCCACCATCCTGTCACGATGCCAGATCTATGACTTCAACCGTATTACTATCAGTGACATGGTTGACCACCTGGCCTACGTTGCCTCGCAGGAGGGAATAGAGGCCGAGCGTTCAGCCCTCGGTGTGATAGCTTCCAAAGCTGACGGCGCGATGCGCGATGCCCTCTCAATCTTTGACCAGGTGGCCGCGTCATCCCGCGGGAAGATTACCTATAAGAGCGCGATTGACAACCTTAACGTTCTTGATGCGGCTTACTACAGCCGGCTTGTGGACTGCTTCCTGAACCAGGATGTTCCCGGCGCATTGCTCATCTACAAGGAGATTCGCGACAAGGGCTTTGACTCTCACTTCTTCATCAACGGCNTGGCCGCCTACATGCGTGACCTCATGGTCTCAGGCAATCCCGCGACCGTGCAACTCGTTGATACGGATGATGCCACCCGCCGGCTCATGATGGANCAGGCTGCCAAATGCCAGCCNCAGTTCCTGTATAAGGCCATGAGCCTNTGCAATGATGCCGACCTNAATTACAGGCAGGCGTCAGGCAAGACATTCCTNGTTGAGCTCCTGCTCATCAAACTGTGCCAACTACTCAGCCCCTCCCCCATCTTTAGTGGCGACGGAGAGGGGCAGTTGAAACCCTTGGTTGCTGCCGGTAAAAGTGCAGCAGCTGACGCCACGCCCCGTGCTAATGCCGCTCCNGCGGCAAGTTCCCCCGCACCTCAGGCACCCGCCGCCAGGCCGGCGGCACCTATTCCNCCGGTTGCTCCTTCAAGGCCGGCGCCCCCGGTTACACGCCGGCGCACCACGACCTCGCTCCACACTATCAGCATCACCGGTAAAGACCGTCAGGCTGAAGCTGACAACGGAAAGTCAGCAACTGAAAGTAATGCCCCCGTCCCTACCCNACGCGAGCGTTACGATCACGAGGAGCTTATCGAATTGTGGAAANAGTATATGGCTGACCGCCCCAAGGAGCATATTCTTGTAAACACAATGCGTGCTTCCCGACCCGTGGAAATACCTGAAGGTGATCCTTTTCACTACACCGTTACAGTGGAAATCGAGCAACAGCGCGAGCTCCTCATGGCCGAGATGCCCCGCCTGCTCGCTTACCTGCATGACGGACTGAAAAATGATTTTATAACACTGGATATACTCATTAACGATGGTCCCTCAAGCCCGTCAACTTGGAACGAACGCGAGGTTCTCGCATTCCTGCAAAAGGAAAGACCCCATATTGACCGATTTGTTAAATCGTTGAAACTTAGTCTTAANTGATAAATTTTAATAACTGACGCNATTTATTTGAATCAGACGAAAACTAAACTTACTTTAAAATTGTTTAAATTTAGCACAGACACTGAGGGCCGCGACTAAACGCATTATCAAACCACATTATGCCACGGAGCTGCTTACAGTAACCCCTGATAAATTTAATAATATCATAACAATTTTCAACTATGGGTAAATTCCTTTCTGATTTCAAAGACTTTGCCATGAAGGGCAATGTTGTAGACATGGCAGTCGGTGTTATCATCGGCGGTGCGTTTGGTAAAATCGTGACCTCAATGGTTAACGATATCCTCATGCCTGTAATCTCACTCGTAACCGGTGGTGACGGCTACAAGAACCTCAAGTACATCATTACCCCTGCCAATGACGGCAGCAANGGTGGCGAGGTTATTGAGGAAGTTGCAGTTAACTACGGTATGTTTATTCAGAATATCGTTGATTTCATTATCATCGCTTTCTGTATCTTCGTAGCTATCCGTGTTATTCAGAAGTTTAAGAAAAAAGAGGAGGAAGCTCCCGCAGCTCCCCCTGAACCCACCAAGGAAGAAGTGCTTCTCACTGAGATTCGCGACATCCTTCAAAAACAGTCTTCAAAATAATTGAAACCGATATTTCTTATAGGATACATGGGCTGCGGCAAGACCACTTTAGGTCGGGCCGTAGCTCTTGCCGCTTCCATGCGGTTCATTGACCTCGACGAGTTGATCGAGGAGCAAGAGGGTATGACCGTGCGCCAGATTTTCGAGCGCCATGGTGAGCCCTATTTCAGGAATATCGAGCGTGAAACACTCCGCGAGGTTGCAGGACTTGAGAATGTTATCATAGCAACCGGTGGAGGCACGCCGTGCCAGCCGGGTCTCATGGAGATTATGAACGACAACGGTCTCACGGTCTATCTCACCACCACGCTTGATACACTTCACCGCCGCCTGCTTGAGGGCCGATCGACNCGTCCCCTTATCGCCAAGCTTGACGATGACGCACTGCGTCGGTTCATCAGCGAAGCGCTCTCAGNAAGGTCTCCCCATTACGAGAAAGCTGCCCATAGATTTGACTCCGGGGCTCTTGAAGATGTAGACCAGGTTGACAGCAGCGTCNAGAAATTTATCGCACGTTTTATATCGNCCNGNANTTGAGCGTAAATCGATAATCAATCAAATCAATCACTTATACATGAATCCATCAGCAACTCCACTTGAACAACCGGCCGAGGTCCTNACTCGCCCCCGGCGTTTCTCTATAGGTTTACCGCGTAGCGCGTCACGCGCCGAGCGTCGTTTNCCCCTTACCCCCGAGGCTGTCAANATNCTTGTNGACCACGGGTTCACCGTAAAGATGGAGACCGGGGCTGCTGATATAATCCATTATCCTGATAACCGCTATTCACGCCANGGCGCCGAGATTGTTGACCGCCGCGAAGCCCTGCAATGCGATATCGTTATACACCTCGCGCCGCTCACAGTGAGCGANGTTTCCTCAATGAGGCGNGGCGCGATGCTTCTCACTCTANTGCATTCAGCGTCACCTATNACCCGNTTGCTCGTGGAGGCNCTCACACGCCGCGGTATNATGACGATNGCCCTTGACCTCATCAAGGACCGCGAGGATCATAAGCCGTTTGCTGATATTCTCAGCGAGATTGACGGTCGCGCTTCAATCGCCGTCGCCGCGTCGCTGCTCGCTGACGCTATCCGCGGGAAGGGTATCCTTCTGGGTGGCATAGCAGGGATTGTTCCATGTGAGATTGTGGTGCTCGGTAGCGGAATCGCCGCCCGTGCCGTAGCTCAATCAGCAATGGGGCTGGGTGCACAGGTGAGAATGTTTGACAGCGATGTCTACAGCCTGCGTTCGGCAATCCAGCGGCTGGGTCCCGGAGTGGTGGGTTCAGCGCCTCATCCTCATGTACTTGACAATGCGCTCAGGGCGGCTGATATTGTAGTGGCAACGGGAACGGGAGGTAAAATCGTGATTGATAGTGACCGTTGCGAGCTAATGAAGCGCGGCGTAATAACTTTCGACATTTCAAGCACTCCCGGCTCCGTTTTCCCCGCGATGCCCACGATTGACCTTGCTGTGGCTCGCAGCAGCGACAACACTGCCGACGGTCACCGCGTGTGTTATATTAATGCCGGTAGCGCCGTTCCCCGCACTGCCGCCATGGCGATGAGTAACGCNCTNGGGGTCATGCTTGAGGAAATAATAACATGTGAGGGAATGAGNAATGCGCTCAAACTCACTCCCGGNNTACAGTGTGCCACACTCACCTTCAACGGCCATGTTGTGAATCCTGAGCTGGCCCGTCTCACGTGTTGCCGTCCCACTGATCTCGCACTTTTCATTCAACTGTCATGAGCACTCCACGCAAGAAATACTACACCGTCTGGGCCGGCTGGGATACCGGTGTTTTCGATTCCTGGGAAGAATGCCAGCTCCAGATAAACGGCTTCAAGGGCGCACGTTACAAAGCCTTTGATACCCAGGCTGCCGCCGTTAATGCTTATCGCGGAAATCCTGAGGAATATATAGGTACCATCCGTAAAATATTCTCTCACACTGCCGCGCCGGTTAACTATAANGCCATCCCTGAAATCAGGCAGGATGGCATTGCCGTTGACGGTGCATGTGCCCGCAANCCGGGACCGATGGAATATCGCGGTGTACGGGTTGCTGACGGACAGCAGATTTTCCATGTGGGGCCGCTCGAGGATGGTACAAACAATGTGGGAGAGTATCTTGCATTGGTTCACGCTCTTGCGCTCCTTGACAAGCAGGGTGACCACCTCACGCCCATCTATTCGGACAGCCGCACCGCGCTTTCCTGGCTGCGCAACCGCGCCCACAAGTCAAAACTTGCACGCACTGCCGCCAATGCCAAAATTTTTGATATGCTTGCGCGAGCTGACGCGTGGTTACAGTCTCACCCGGTGTTGAATCCCGTCCTAAAATGGGACACGGACAACTGGGGCGAGATTCCTGCTGACTTCGGACGAAAATAACCTTATAGCCTGCTCTTAAGGCGCGAGGACAGCAAGCAGAAAGCTCACTGAATAAAAGAACATGAGGAGTGCCGTCTTTCCCAGCAAGGGATTGAGGGCACTTCCGTTCAATACCTCCATCTTCCACCACAGTGACAGGTGGGAAACCAGGAACAGGAAGGGGAAAACCAGCGTCCATGCTGACTGTGCCAGCCACGAGGGAATCATGAGAATAACGGCTGCGATACCGTTAATGAGGTAAATAGTTCTCACGGCATGGCGTCCCCATTTTACCGCAAGGGTTATTTTACCGCTTTCGCGGTCATCTTCTACATCGCGGTAATTATTGACAATCAAAATGTTGGCACCCAAAAGACCGATAGCTGCAGCTCCACACCACACTTCACCCGGAATACTCCCTCCCGGCAACCAGGAAACCATCTGCACATAAAATGAGAGGGATACGGGAACAAGGCCAAAGAAAAAGAAAACTGCAACCTCACCGAGTGCGTGGCGTGACAAGGGGTAGGGGCCGGCGGAATAGCTTAGCGCTCCGAGAACGATAATCACGCCGGCTGCAACAAGTTGCCAGCCTCCATAAGGAATAAGGCAACATCCCACGGCCGCTGCAATTCCAAGCGTGACGAAAGTAGCTATTTTCATTGCCCGCGGGGGAATGTCACCCTCAGTGACACCACGGCGGGGACCCACACGTCCGGGCTTGTCAAGGCCGTCCTTATAGTCGTAATATTCGTTGGCGAAGTTTGATGCTATCTGTGCAAGCACTGCAAATGAAGCACATAACGCTACTACAGTCCAGTTAACGACGCTATACATCACGGCATAACCCGCGGCAGCCGTTACCCCGGCAAGCGATACCGGCAGCGTGCGCAATCTCATGGCTTCAATCCAGCATTTTATGATATTTCCCATTTCAAAGTATTCTATGTTTCATCAAATACAAAGTTACTAAGATTTTTTTATGTTTTTTTGAACTATCACGGTATAAATTTTGGTATCTTTGTGTGTTGCAATGCCGTGCTCCGTACTCAAATGAAGCACTACACTACATACCAATGAAATTCAAGATTAAAATATACAATATATGGAACTCTTTCAACTGATGACAGAACGCGCTAAGAAAAATCCCCAGCGCATTGTCCTCCCCGAGGGAAACGAACCCCGTACTCTCACAGCAGCTGACCGCATTATCGCTGACGGTCTTGCTCAGATTATCCTTATCGGTGACCCCGTAGAAATCAAGCAACTCGCTGCTGAACTTAAACTTAACAATATTGATAAAGCAACAATCGTTAATCCGGCCGACGAAAAAGTAATTGACCGCTACGCTCCTCTTTTCTTTGACCTGCGCAAGAGCAAGGGTATCTCAATGGAGGAAGCCCGCCTCACTACTGCCAATCCTCTTTACCTGGGCTGCCTCATGGTGAAGGCAGGTGATGCTGACGGTCAGGTTGCCGGTGCAATGAATACTACAGGTAACGTTCTCCGTGCCGCTTTCCAGGTTATCAAGACTCAGCCCGGTATCAGCGTCGTTTCAGGTGCATTCATCATGTTGCTTCCTGAGGGTTCACCCTTCGGTACCAATGGCATCCTCGTGTTTGCTGACTGTGCTGTAGTTCCTGATCCCACGGCTGCCGAGCTTGCTCAGATCGCCCTCTCAACCGCCCGCACTGCACGCGACATCGCCGGTATCGAGCCCCGCGTTGCAATGCTCAGCTTCTCAACCAAGGGTAGCGCCAAGCATGAGCGCGTAGAAAAGGTTATCGATGCTCTCGCTCTCGCGAAGGAAGCTGATCCTAACCTTATTATCGATGGTGAACTTCAGGCTGACGCTGCAATAGTTCCCACCGTGTGTGCATCAAAGGCTCCCATGTCACCCCTCGCCGGGCGCGCTAATGTTCTCGTGTTCCCCTCACTCGAGGTTGGTAACATCGCCTACAAGCTCGTTCAGCGTCTTGCCGGTGTTCAGGCAGTGGGTCCCGTTCTTCAGGGTCTTGCAGCTCCCGTCAACGACCTTTCACGCGGATGCTTCCCTGAGGATATCTACAAAACCATCATCATGACAGCTAATCAGGCTATCGGTCTTAAAAACAATAAATAATCCAAATATAGACATGAAAATTCTCGTTCTCAACTGCGGCAGCAGCTCAGTAAAATATAAACTTATCGACACCGATAATGACCGCACCCTCGCTGAAGGAGGCGTTGAAAAAATAGGTCTTCATGACGGATTCCTTAAATTCAAGAAAGCTGACGGCAGCAAGGAAATCACCGAGCTTGGTCTCACTGACCACAAGGGTGCTGTTGAAGCTATTCTCGCTAACCTCACTGATCCCGTGGTTGGTTGCATCAAGAGCTACAACGAGATTGACGCAGTGGGTCACCGCGTGGTGCATGGTGCCGAGAAGTTCAATAAGAGCGTTCTTATCACTCCCGAGGTTATCCAGCAGGTAAAGGATTGCTATGACCTCGCACCTCTCCACAATCCCGCTAACGTGATTGGAATCGAGGCCATCGAGGCAGTACTCCCCGGCATCAAGCAGGTGGGTGTATTCGACACTGCTTTCCACCAGACTATGCCCGCCAAGAGCTTCATGTATGCTCTCCCTTACAAGTTCTATAAAGAGGACGGCGTGCGTCGCTACGGCTTCCACGGTACCAGCCACCGCTACGTTTCACAGCGCGTGTGTGAATTCCTCGGAGTAAATCCTGAGGACAAGAAAATCATCACTTGCCACATTGGTAACGGCGGTTCAATCACAGCTGTTCTCAACGGCAAGAGTGTTGACACTTCAATGGGCCTCACTCCCACTGAGGGTCTAATGATGGGTACCCGCGTGGGTGACGTAGACCCCGGTGCTCTTGCATTCCTCATGAAGAAATATAACTGGACTGCCGACGATCTACAGCGCGTAATCAACAAAGAGAGCGGCATGGCCGGCGTGAGCGAGATTTCAAGCGACATGCGCGAGATTGAACAGGCTGACAAAGATGGTAACAAACGCGCCCAGATGGCTCTCGAAATGTATGAGCAGCGCATTCTTAAATACATCGGTGCTTATGCTGCTGAAATGGGTGGTGTTGATATCATCGTCTTCACCGGTGGTGTCGGTGAAAACCAGACAGGCGTTCGTGAAAACGTGTGCCGCCCCCTCGCATTCATGGGTGTAGAGCTTGATAACGAGCTCAATGCACGCATTCGCGGTGAGGAAGCTGTTATTTCATCTCCCGCTTCACGCGTTAAAGTGTGTGTAATTCCCACTGATGAGGAACTTATGATTGCCCGTGACACGCAGTCAATCGTTTCTGCACTCTGATAGGTATAAATTAAGGTAAAAAAGATAAAATTATAAGATTATGAAAGTTGCAATCGTAGGTTACGGTAACATAGGCAAATTCGTGCTTGATGCTGTGCTTGAAGCTCCTGACATGGAGGTGGCAGGTATCGTGCGCCGTAACATCACCAATAATCCCCCCGAGCTCGCACCTTACAAGGTAGTGACTGATATTGCCGAGCTGGGACACGTTGACGTGGCCATCCTCTGCACTCCTACCCGTGAGGTACAGGTTCATGCTGAGCGTTACCTCGCTATGGGTATCAATACCGTCGATAGCTTCGACATCCATCAGGCTATCCCCGCGTTGCGCCGCGACCTTGGTAAGGTGGCACGCGAACACGGAACGGTCGCTATCATCTCAGCAGGCTGGGACCCCGGAAGCGACTCAATCGTGCGCACTCTTATGGAAGCTGCTGCACCCAAGGGCGTGACTTACACTAACTTCGGTCCCGGTATGAGCATGGGTCACACCGTGTGTGTTAAATCCAAGCCTGGCGTTAAGGACGCGCTCTCAATGACTATACCACTGGGCACCGGTATCCATCGCCGCATGGTGTATGTCGAGCTCGAGCCTGGCGCAAAGCTTGAGGATGTGACCGCTGCTGTCAAGGCTGACCTCTATTTTGCAAGCGATGAGACTCACGTTATGGCTGTTGACTGCGTCGCCGACGTCAAGGACATGGGACACGGCGTTCACATGACCCGCAAGGGCGTTTCAGGACGCACTCACTCTCAGCGTTTCGAGTTCTCAATGGCTATCAACAACCCGGCTCTCACGGCCCAGATTCTCGTGGGAGTTGCCCGTGCATCCATGCTCCAGAAGCCCGGTTGCTACACTATGATTGAAATCCCGGTGATCGATCTTCTTCCCGGTGATCGCGAACAGCTCGTTGCACACCTCGTGTAAAGAACTGAATTAACTAAATGTCAAATAATTAAAAGAATATAAGATGATTAAACTTAACATTGACCACGCTCTCGGTAATGTCATCAACCGTGCTGATGTAGAAGCACTCTCACCCGCAGCAGCTAAAGCTATAGATGACCTTAACAACGGCACCGGTGCCGGTAATGACTTCCTGGGCTGGGTTAACCTTCCTTCACAGACTCCCGATTCCCTGATTGCTGACATCGAGGCCACTGCAGCAGCTCTCCAGCGTGATTGCGAGGTTGTTGTAGCAATAGGTATCGGTGGCAGCTATCTTGGCGCGAAGGCCGTTATCGAGGCTCTCGGCAACCAGTTCGCTCCCACTAAGACTCCCATTGTATTTGCGGGCCAGAACATCGGCGAGGATTACCTCTTTGAACTTCAGGAATACCTCAAGGGAAAGAAATTCGGTATCATTGTAATCTCAAAGTCAGGAACTACAACTGAGCCTGCTATAGCGTTCCGCCTCCTCAAGGAGCAGCTCGAAGCAGCTCTCGGTAAGGCTGAGGCTTCCAAGCGCATCGTAGCTATCACTGATGCTAAGCGTGGTGCACTTCGCCAGCTCGCTACTGAGGAAGGTTACAAGACTTTCGTTATTGAGGACAATGTGGGCGGTCGTTTCTCAGTTCTCACTCCCGTGGGTCTTCTTCCCATCGCCGTTGCCGGCTTCGACATTCGTGCTCTCCTCGACGGAGCAAAGGCTATGGAAGCTGCTACTGCCAAGGCCGGTGCTGACAATCTCGCACAGCTCTACGCTGAAACCCGTAACGCTCTTTATAACAGCGGCAAGAAGATTGAAATCCTCGTCAACTACAATCCCAAGCTTCACTTCCTCGCTGAGTGGTGGAAACAGCTCTACGGCGAGAGCGAAGGTAAGGAACACAAGGGTATCTTCCCTGCAGCTGTCGATAACTCAACTGACCTTCACTCAATGGGCCAGTGGATTCAGGATGGCGAGCGCACTATCTTCGAGACCGTAATCTCAGTAGCCAAGTCAGCTCACGAGGTAATCATCCCCGGCGATGACGCTAACCTCGACGGCCTTAACTATATCGCTGGCAAGCACGTTGACGAAGTGAATAAGATGGCTGAACTCGGCACCCGCATCGCGCACGTTGACGGCGGTGTTCCCAACATCCACATCACCATCGAAGCCTTGAATGAAAAGAACCTCGGCGAAATCATCTACTTCTTCGAGAAAGCTTGCGGTATAAGCGGTTACATCCTCGGTGTTAATCCCTTCAACCAGCCCGGCGTAGAGGACTACAAGCGCAACATGTTTGCCCTCCTCGCAAAGCCCGGCTACGAAAAAGAGACCGAAGCTATCCGCGCCAAGCTCTAATCCTGCAAAATAACTCTATTTATAATGCCACTTGTGACCGAGGGAATGGTCACAAGTGGCATTCTTTTTCGTACATGGACATTTTCATTGGAATTATTATAGTTTATTTTTAATTTTGTAAAATCTTAAGTATAACTTTAAAATTTCAAAAGTATGACTGAATATGTTAGACGTGAGATCTCTGATAAAATACTGGAAGTTCAGAAATATTATCCCGTTACTACCATTACCGGCCCTCGCCAGTCAGGGAAGACGTCATTGTGTCGTCATTTGTTTCCCGGCTATACTTATGTAAATCTTGAAGACTTGACCACAAGGGGTAGAGCAATTTCTGATCC
>JAAVGQ010000014.1 GCA_014800105.1 Bacteroidales bacterium
TAATAATAAGGCGACGAGGGGTCGAGAACCTGTTCCTTGACATAGGCAAGGTCAACGGGGTCTATCTTCTTGACAGGCACCATGCCAGCCATCGCTACGAGCGATAGCAAAATAAGCGCTATGTAAGGCAGAGGATTTTTCATGAAATGAGTATTTCGGCTTCGACCACAAAGTTACAATATTTTTTTAGGTCATGTAGTTAATTGTCGTTAACACATCATCGTTGTTTGTGCAATATTTGTTATGTTTGCATTACTAAGTGTCTAAAAGAAAAATGAACAATCCACTTCAAGTATACATCAGTAATCTTGACCGCTATATCGATATCGAAGGGGGCGAAACGCTTCTCGATGTTCTAAAGCGTGTTGAATCGGAATTACCTTTCCGTCCCATCTGTGCTCACGTCAACAATAAGACCGAGAGCTTGCGATACCCCATTTTCGGACCAAAGATGATACGGTTCCTCCCCATCACCTCTTCGTCGGGCGAAAGAGTATACATCCGTTCACTGTGCATGACCCTGTACCGAGCTCTCACCGAGGCGTGTCCGGGAGCTCACCTGCTCGTGGAACACTCGCTTTCACGCGGGCACTTCTGCCGGCTGTCAGGAACTGAAGCAACCCCTGAGCTGGTTGCCCGGCTCAAGGAGATTATGACACGCCTTATCACTGCCGATCTCCCCTTCGAGCGCTTCGAACAGCTCACGAGCGATGTCAAGAAACTTTTCGCTCGCGAAGGACTCGGTGACAAGGTATTACTTCTCGATACAATTCACTCCCTATATACACCTTATTACCGTCTTGACGGCGTATATGACAGCTACTACGGCGCGCTCGCACCGTCAACCGGCTACCTGAAAGCATTCGACCTCGTGCCTTATCATGACGGTATCCTCTTAATGGCTTTTGACCACGAGGATCACTCACGCCCCAGGGCCATGGTGACTCAGGAAAAAATGTTCCGTGCGTTCACTGAGCACCTGGAATTCAACAAAATCATCGGCGTACGTAACGTGGGCGAGCTTAACCGCGAAGTGCAGGCTGACAATACAGCCGATATAATCAACGTTGCCGAGGCACTTCACTCCAAGAAAATCTCTTCAATCGCTGACGAGATAACCGCTCGCTACCACAAGGGCGGGGCACGTATTGTCCTCATTGCCGGACCCTCATCATCAGGCAAAACCACGACTACCAAACGACTGGCGACCTATCTCATGACTAACCTCCTGAGACCGCAGATGATTTCGCTTGACGACTACTTCGTTGACCGCAAGAACACGCCGCTCGACGAGGAGGGCGAGTATGACTACGAATCGCTCTACGCCCTTGACCTCAAGCAATTCAACGCTGACCTCAACGCCCTCCTTGCAGGCGAGGAAGTGGAACTCCCCACATATAATTTCGCTACCGGCGAGCGCAATTACAAGGGTAACCGCCTGAAACTTGACGACAACACCGTGCTTCTTATCGAAGGTATCCATGGACTGAACCCCGAGCTTACGGCATCAGTCCCTGAAGATATGAAGTTCCGCGTATACGTCTCAGCACTCACTACGCTCTCGATCGATGACCACAACTGGGTGCCTACCACTGACAACCGCCTCCTGCGCCGCATCATCCGCGACCACAAGTACCGCGGGACAAGCGCCGTCGACACCATTCGCCGCTGGCCCAGCGTGAGACGCGGTGAGGAGCGATGGATTTTCCCCTATCAGGAGAACGCTGACGCCATGTTCAACTCTTCGCTCATCTTCGAGCTGGGCGTGATGAAGGAGCAGGGTGAGGACATCCTGTCACGAGTGCCTCATGACCTCCCGGAATATGCCGAGGCTTACCGCCTGATGAAGTTCCTAAGCTACTTCAGCCCCATAGGCGAGAAATATATTCCCTCAACCTCGCTGCTGCGCGAGTTCTTAGGGGGCTCGTCATTCAAATATTAATCGCAAAAAAAGACAACATGAACATAAAGAACACATTCAAAGTAGCTGCCATGACGGCCGTTGTAGCCTTCTCAGGATTCAACGCGTCAGCCGAGACCCGCAGCTCTAAACGCGAGGTAACGAAGCAGCTCGACATTTTCACGTCGCTCTTCAAGCAGTTGCAGACNACCTACGTTGACTCCATCGACGCCAAGAAGTCAATGACAACCGCTATCAACGCAATGCTCAACGACATTGACCCTTACACCCAGTACATACCCCAGGAGAAGCAGGATGACTTCATGACCATGGCAACCGGCACCTACGGTGGCATAGGTTCTCTCATCATGCAGCGTGACGGGAATGTCTACATCAGCGANCCTTACAAGGGCACACCATCTGACGAGGCCGGGCTCAAGGCCGGCGACATGTTCATCATGATTGACAATGATNCCGTCATCGGGTGGCCCAGCGACAAGGTCAGTGCCCGGTTGAAAGGACAGGCCGGCACCGACGTGCGCCTTACCATGAAACGCCCATGGGTCGAGGATTCTATCCTCACGTTTAATCTCACCCGTCGCAAGATTGATATCGACCCGGTTCCTTACTTCGGCGTNACTCACGAAAACGTGGGATACATTCCGCTGACAACCTTCAACGAGCAGAGTGCTGATGCNGTTCGCGATGCACTCGTGAAACTGAAGGAGGATCCTCGCGTGAAATCAATCGTCCTTGACCTGCGCGGGAACGGCGGTGGATTGATGGAAAGCGCCGTCAAGATTGTGGGACTGTTCGTTCCCAAGGGGACTGAAGTGCTNCGCACGCGCGGTAAGGGACAGCTCAACGAGCAAATTTACAAGACCACCAAGAATCCCGTTGATACCGAGATTCCTCTCGCCGTNCTGGTTGACGGNGAGTCAGCCTCAGCGAGTGAAATTGTCACAGGTGCCCTCCAGGACCTCGACCGCGCGGTAATCATCGGCGAGCGCAGNTTCGGTAAGGGTCTTGTNCAGAGCACCCGTCAGCTCCCTTACGACGGCCTNCTCAAGCTCACGATAGCTAAATATTACATCCCCAGCGGCCGACTTATACAGGCCGTTGACTACAGCCGCCGCAATCCTGACGGTTCGGTTGCCCGCGTTCCTGACAGCCTCACTACCGTGTTCTACACCAAGGCCGGCCGTGAAGTGCGTGACGGCGGCGGTATCACCCCTGACGTGAAGGTGGAACATCCTGAAATCAGCCGTCTCACTTACTCGCTGGCTGCCGGCAACTCAATCTTTGATTTCGCCACAGAGTATTACGCTAAGAATCCTGAAATAGCAAAACCAGGCGAATTTGTGGTGACTGACGAGCTCTACGAACAGTTCAAGAACTCGGTTGACCCCAAGAAAGTACAGTATGACAAGCTCACTGAATACATGGTAAAACAGCTCGAGGATGTCACCAAACGCGAGGGCTACATGAACGATAGCGTACAGGCTCAGATTGACGTGCTCAAGGGACTCCTTCACCATGATCTCGAGAAGGACCTTGACCTGCAGCGCGAGGATATATCAAAATATCTCGCCACCGAACTCCTCAGACGCTACTTCTACAACGAAGNCGTTTACGAATACCTCGNGCGCGATGATGCTGNCATNANCAAAGCAGCCGANATTCTGAACGACCCGGCACAGTACCGCGCCATTCTCTCCAAGCCTGCTGATAAGTCAAAATAAACAACTCTGAAATATTGTAAACAAGATAATCGGGTCACCTATACAGGCCCGATTATTTTTTATAATTGGCTAACTATAAATAATTTTCACTATATTTGCATGTACAATCAATTATCCATGAAAATCTAACACTAACAATTATGACTCTACGATCTTTTATCACTCTCACGGTTTTCTCATCGCTGTTGCTTTCCTGCTCACAGAATCCCCCTGAAACCATCGTAGTTCCTCTTGAAAAAGTCAACGAATCAGTGTCCCGAGGTCTTTCCTACTGGATGAACGGCCAATTGGAAATCACAAATGACACCGCCAATCCTGAACATGTTGCTTCGGTCAAAAGTATGCTTCATGGCACTATCCCGGTAGAAATCGTTTTCAATGAAGACAGCACCGTCACATACAACTTTTCAGAGGAGTATGAATCGATAACTGTCCCGATGGATTCAATGAGAGTGTATCGTAAAAGAGCCCGTNATGAAATNGAAGGAGAGNNTCCNNCCTGGANAATNGGAGAAATGCANAGGGATGGATTTATNTATGANNTCTGGTTANCCCCNNATGGNAATGTGTCATTTAACGATAANGGATANCTGAATGATTTTNCNGTNGCNGCAAGTATAGGGAATGTCTATAAAGGAGTCGTGAATACTCCTGAGGGTGATGTCAATTTAGACATTAAACTACCTGTAGACTACCACATTATGCCCATGGCCATTATCCCGGCAGGCATATATGAGGATTTTTCATCATTTCGCCCGGATATAAATGGCGGCCTGATTACCACAAAGGAAAGAAGCATTGGTGAGATGATTCAAACCGGTAAGAATANATTCTACCGTATCGACAGCATTAATCCTACCTATACTGAAATGTATCTATCATTAGTCAAGGAAATGCCTGCCTTGATCAAGGCTAACGAGGAAGCGATGAGCGAGCTGAAACCCTATCTCGACATAGCCGGCAAAGCGGGGAAACCATTGCTTATAGACTTCTGGGGCACATGGTGCGGTCCATGTAAAGCAGCAATGCCACGGCTCAGGGAAATCGAAGAAAACTATNCTGACAAGATAAATGTATTATCAGTCTTGGAAGATTCACCCGAAAANTTCGAGCTGGCCAATCAAATATTNGATGAAAACNGTCTCACCGGAGAAAGATTGGCGCGTCAAAACGAAGCATTGACAAGGTATTTCGGAGTCACTGCATTCCCNACATATATACTTATCGACAATGACGGCACGATATTGACCAGAGGGTCGTCAGTCAAGACTCTCGATTGGATTGAAGAGCACTACTTGAAATAATCTACACGCAAAAAGAGTTAAAGCGCGCCTTGCTCCACAAGAGTACAGACGCGCTCTATTATTGCGTCCTCCTTGTTTTTCTCAGGATGGTATTCAGTCTTGAGATTGACACCGAACAAGCGTCCGAAACCTTGCCAGAAGGTGGCACGGACAGTGCCTAAGAATGCCTTGAGGATAGAATAGCTCGACTGGTTGGTCTCACGCTGAATGAGCTTAATAAGCATCTTGGCCTGGTTGCGTGAGAAACGCCTTAGCGCAGGCTTATACTGCTCGAAAACGGCTCCCTCCATCTCCTTGATATACTTTTCACGCTCCTTCTGCGTGGGGAACGTCTCAACATACTCGTAAGTCTCGATTAACGTTTCACAGATGAGCTTGGCGTAAGGAAGTGCCTTCTTTACATCCCTCACCGTGCGCCAGTAGAAATCCTCTTCTTTCTTGTTCTTGAACCTCAGGGTGGGGTAAACCGTCACGGGATTCATCACGACCATCATGACCGAGTCACCTTCATCAGTGACTGTGAAATAACGGCCTTTGTAAGGACGGGCCACATACTCGCCGGGATCAATATCGGGCGTGAGAGGCTCCTGCGCTCCGGCTGAGAGGGCAGTACCAAGGATAACCGGTATAATCCACTTTGTATTCATTCTATTAAGTAAAACGCAATAATACCAAAAAAAATTGAGCGACCACCTCAGTAACACCCAATTTTAACACGGTTTATGATAACCGCTCTAGATTATTAACTGTAATAGACTAGTCCAAAATGTACTTGTAGGAAGGAATGCGCATCTCTTCTCGTTCTTTATCTGTAACAAAGTAAACTTTTACTCTCCGCTTAACGGTACAAGCAGACTTACTCTCTTTGTCAATGGAAGAAGAAATAATTTTCGGTGATATTTTCTTTATGACCTTCATATCTAGCATAAATATATACTTACTTGCTCAGGGCGTGCCGGCGGGCGCTGCGGGCGGTCCAGCGAGTGACAAGGATGGCTGTAAAGAAGTAGAAGATGCTCAGCGCCCACATCATGTAATAGGGCAGCCGGTTATCGTAGATTGTGGCATCGTTGGAGTTGATGCGTATGAAGCCTTCCATGCCCCATACCGCAGGGATGAGATCACCGAGACCTTTCCACAGCCAGCTCATAGCGTAGCGGGGCCATGTGAGTCCTGACAGGAAGAGGAATACAACTGAGGTGAACACCACTACCATGAATGACATCTCGCGCTCCTTGACAAGGAATTGAAGTGTGATTCCAAGGAATGCTGATGAAATGAGCATGGGAAGCACAAAGGGAATATATTGCAAGGGGCTGCCCACGTGAGGAAGCGAGAAGAATACCGGCACGTAGTGAAGAACATACAGTGTGATGGGCAGATAGATGAGCACGTAGCTCAGCATGCGGCCTATAACGGTTGATGACGGCGAGGCCTTGACTGCCAGGGGGTCATAACCGCCGTTGCGCAGACGGCGCTCGTAACTTGTACCTCCCAGCAACGTGATACCGAGTATCATACTCTGCTGGAGAATGAGGATTATAATGCCGGGGATGATGAATGAGGCCAATCCCTGCTCGGTATCACCCAGCATGAACGACTCGTTTTCAACAGGACTGCGCATACCTGAGGAGGAGGAAATACCCACTGTATTCATCAGCTCGGTACGTATCTGAGAGCCCGCCGCAAGCTGAATGTTAGTCATGCTCATGAGCATGGAACGGTAACGCAGCAGCAGTGACATGTCGCTGTAGAAAGTAATATTTGCCTGCTGTCCGCGACCTAAATCACTNCCGTAGCTCTCAGGAATAAGGATTATTCCGTAACAGTCCTTGGAGTCTTTCCAGCGACNGGCTTCCTGCATGTTGGCCGCATAGCCTATGACGTGCATTGACTCTGTAGCATCGACCATACGCACAAACTCGCGGCTGGCTGCCGAGCGGCTATTATCAACGACCGCTACAGGTATCTCGCGTGCAACCTCAGGGTTATAAATAATCGTATATACGAGAGGATAGCTAAGGGGCAGGAGNATAAAGAAGATGAGGGCACCGATGTCAGTGAGCGAGAGGTTGAGTTCTCTCCTCATCACGCGTCCTGTATTTAGTATCCAGGTCTTTATGTTATTCCACAGTTTCATAATCAAGGCACGTAAACAGGATTAAGACAACGTTTCTTCAGGCGCCATGCGAGAGCCACAGCCACGGGAAGGAAGCATAANAGGGCTACGTAATAGTAGCGTGAATAGAAGGGATCAACGCCGTTGAGCGCCTGGTCAATGTAGATGAGGAAATACCATCTCACGGGCAGGATATAGCTGAAAATACCTATAGCNCCATACATCTGCTCGACGGGGAAAGAGAAGCCCGCAATCGAGAAGGCGAGAATACCGGTCAAGCTACATATACTCAGTGACAGGCGAAGGTTGGGTAACAGCGAGCAGATAATTACTGCAAACGACTGGCAGGCTATCACATAGATGGGCATCGCCAGGAGCATCATCCCGGTGTGGGCACACGGAAAATGGAGATAACGGTAAAGGATAGCATCCAGTCCGTAGCCTATNATGGTAAATACTATCGTCTGGGGCAGGAGTTTACCTATAAGTGCTTTTGTCAGCGACCCTTGGGCACCGGCAAGCCACTGGATAGAAGTGCGGCGTTTCAATTCCTCGCATATCGAGAAACANGTAACGAGGAACACCATNAGTTCAATGACGCCGGCAATGAACGAGTTGCTGAGGTAGATATTGTAGTTGGTCCACGGATTACCCATGGGATGAACATCAATCACTACAGGCTGGAGCAATGTTCCGGCCGTGCGCTCGCTCACGCCAAGGTCGGTCAGCGCGGTTTCCACTACTTCGCCTGACGTGAGCACGGCCATNGTCTTGAACCCCTTGAACGTGAGCGTTCCGGGAACGAAGTAAGTCATGTTGCTGTAGTANGTGAGAGTGGGAGTGCGNCCTGCAAGAGCGTCAGCCTCAAAGTTCTCAGGGATGAGGAAAAAGCCGTATATCTCGCCGCTCNTAATCTTGCTCATTGCGTCATGATAGCTNGCTGCATGGTAGGTGAGGTCGATGAGCTCAGTGCTTCCAAGCGACTGCGTGAGCGTGCGTGACATGGGAGTATTGTCGTTATCGACTATGGCTGTGGGGACTTTGGTGGGTAATCCCTCGTTCATGAGATTGAGGAGAAAGAACGCGACAGCGAGAGGTATGAGCACCATTGCCCACAGGTAGACCCGCCGGGTTCCCCAGCGTTTCACTTCGCGTTTTATTGTTGTTCCAAGTCCTTTAAACATTGTTTTTGAAATTTATTTTNCGATGCAGAATCAATAAGCATCTTGATGGGATTATTCAACGTAGATTGCGGTCATGCCGGGGCGCAGGTTGGGTTCCTGAGCGGTGGGGCGGGCTTTTATCTGGAATGTGCGGCTGTCCCAGTCACCGGTACTCTTGGTTGCACGCCATGTAGCGTAGCTGCCCATGTCCTGGATGTAGTAAATCTCAGCCTCGATTTCCTTCTTGTCAAGGGCGGGAATCATCACCTTGATTTTCTTGCCCATCGTGAGGTCATTGAGAAGTTCTTCTCTCACGTTGAAGGTTACCCACTTGTCATCAGTGCGGAGGACGTTCATGATAGGAGCNCCCATAGCAACGAGCTCGCCTACATGTGGATAGATAACGTCAATCTGGCCGTCACAGGGAGCNGTGAGATACTGGTCNTCAAGAAGTGCATTTACCTCGGCAACGCCACCCTCGGCAACNCCTACCATTGCACGTGCACTCTGCTTGTCTTCGCTCTGAGCGCCTGACTTGGCCAGGCTGTACTGGCTCTCAGCTGCCTTCTCAGCAGCTACTGCGGCATCATAGGCTGCCTTTGCTTCATCNCGCTTCTGCTCTGACACGACACCCTTTGAATAGAGGTTTTCAAGACGGTCATAAGTCTTCTGGGTAATGCTCACGGCAGCCTTTGCCTGCTGCCACAGCTGGAATGCTGACTGNATNATCTGGGCACGGGTGCCGGTATCAACTTTCTTGTTGAGTGCCTCAGCAACGGTTACCATACCCTCAGCCTGAGAGAGTTTAGCCTCAGCGAGAGCTGAATGGATGTGAACNAGGGTATCACCCTTCTTCACCATGTCACCTTCCNTGACCATGAACTCGGTCACGCGGCCCGGGAGAGCGCCTGAGACTTTAACTGTGGTAGCATCAGCCTGGCCCTCGACAAGGCGGGGAGGCTCCTTAAGGAAACAGAATCCCACGATAGCGAGCGCAGCTACCAGTAATACAACTACTGCAAGCGATGAAATGAGATGACGGTTCTCTTTCTTTTCATCAATATTGTTTTGAACGTTGTCAGCCATAATTCTTTATATTTTATACGTCAGTCGTTATTATTTTTCTAAGCGATTCGATTAATAGTTGAGGGTTCCAAGCACCTTGTTGAGATAAACGTCACATAGCTGGACCTCAATCATGGCGTCAATCTTCTCAGAGTGAGCCTTGAGCCAAGCTGTCTGAGCCTCAAGGATATTATCAGTTGTCATCATTCCTTCAGCATANGCCAGGCGTGAATTTTCAAGATTCTCGTTGGCTTTATCCTCGTTGGTAATCGTCATGAGGTAAGTTTTCATAGCCTCGCGAGCCTTGAAAGCTGCCTGTGAAACCTGAAGAGTAATCTTTTCTTTAGCATCATCAAGTTCAAGCTCCGCAACCTTCTTCTGAGCCTTGGCTGCCTTATACTTATTCATATTTCCACCCCAGTGCCACAGTGGAATCTTAACCATGACACCCACCGAGAAAGCACCGTTAAAGCTCTTCTTGAANCCATCAAACATGTTAGGATTAGAGAACGAGTAAGTACCCAGGGCAACCACGTTGGGGAGCATGGAGGACATCGCCACGTTCTTCTGCTGGTCAGTGATGTGAGTGTACATTTCGAGAGCGTGCACGTCAGGACGATTATTGTAAACCTGCTGCATATCATATACTGTAGCAATCTCGGCGCTGGTGTTTATATTACCTAGTGACTCGTCAGCGACACGGATGTCTGAATCCACCGGCAATCCGCAAAGCTGGGCGAGGAGCATGCGTGACAGCGTGAGACCGTTCTCAACCTTGGTGAGGTCAATCTGGGCCTCGTTGAGTTTCACGTCAACGGTGAGCTTATCAGTGCGGGTAGCGACGCCCTCGTCAATCATGAGCTGCACGTTGCGGTCAAGGGAGTCGAGGAGTGCAACGTAGCTCGTGGCAAGCTTATGTTTTGCTGCAAGCGATACAACCTGCCAGTAAGCAGCATCCACGGCATATATCACATCCTGGCGCGCTGATNACTCCATGTCCTTGGCAAGTTGCTCGGCATATCCTGCCATCTTATTCATAGCTACAATCTTGCCTCCCATGTAGATGGGCTGAGTCAAGGTAACGGCACCGAAGAATACATTGTGAATATCAAACTCCATAGCATCCTTGGGNATGAGAGCCACGGTCGAGGGAATGTACTGCCCGTCAGGACCCTTGACGGGCATATGGGTGGCGGGGTCAGTCACGAGGTTGAACTCGTAGGTTCCCTTGACGGGATCAAATGTCTTGGTGGGAAGGAGCTGGTCCTTGTCAAAAATTGAAATTTCCTTCTGGTTATACATGTAACCGCCGGCAAAGTCAAATGCCGGGAGGTAAGCGGCAAACGCTTCCTTGCGCTGATAGCCTGCACCTTTCACTTTCTCAGCCTGAATGAGGAGCTGCTTGTTATGTGATAATGCGAGCTCGCGGCATGAATCGAGCGAGTAGACCTCGGCGTTCATGGAGCCCGGCAATACAAGCACCCCTAAGGCACATAATGTTAATAGAGACATTCTTGAACTCATGGCTATTGTTTGCTATTAATGGGGTTATGGTTGATGACGTAAGTTGAAACGTGATAAACGCAAAATTACTAANTTTTTGATATTTTTACAATACTGTAACTATTATAACAACGCCGGCGCGTAAAAGTTGGATGTTACTGTAAAAGAAACCGCGTTATATCACTCATCACCACGCNTGGTGATGAGTGACGGACAATTCTCAAACTGAACAACCACTTGTCAACATGTTTAACAAATTTTTTTTGGTTAAAAATTGCTTTTTTTTACTCTACGTTATGATTTTTCCGTATTTGATATTAAATTTGTAGCACTAAAATGACCTCCAAACTCTATTGCTTGGAGCTTTAATTTCATAATCAAGCTTTTCATGGTCTGATTGTGAATTGCAGTTTCATTTTAACATATATATCACCAATTTTTACTTTCATCAATTACATCCAAATTAAATCACTAAAATGAACCACAAACTCAATCTTAAGGACATTGTTCCTATCAGCGAGTTGTCAGAAGCCTTCAGCCATGCCGAGCATGACTACATCTTCTCTCATCTCATCTTTCACGATGAGCGTGATGGTCGAGTTCCCGAGGTTTTCAGCTTTGACGGACTCACTGTAGTGGTTGTTCTAAAAGGTGAAATCAAGGTCACTGTCAATTCCAAGTCTTATCGCATGAGGGAAAAGACCGTGAGCGTGCTTGACTCCAACTGTATAATGTCAGCATCACCCAACAAAGAATCGGAAGTCTACACCCTTTTCCTCAGCACTGATTTCATCAACAGCATTCACTTCGATATCAACATAATCAACCCGCGCCACTTCATCAACCATGACCCGTTGATTAAGCTCGATTCCAAGGAAGCTGTACTCGTGTGNCGTTTCCTCGACATTCTCCACCACTGTGCNGTCGAGAATGCTGAGATTCCCAAGCAGGTTGAGGTTATCAGCCACAGCATAGGCCGTAGCCTTGTCGTTGCGCTTCTCTATCAGCTCGCTCTCATCGTTGAAAAGCATGAGGTAATGCACGAATCAAAGCAGGCCAAACGCGTTAATAACCGCAAGATGCACTACGTTCAAGACTTCATGAGCCACCTGCAGGAAAACTACCGCTCTGAGCGCTCGGTAAGCTTCTACGCTTCAAAATTGTGCATCTCACCCAAGTATCTCTCACTCCTCGTGAAGGAAGCTACCGGCCAGACAGCCGCCAGCCTCATCGACCGCTACGTAATCAACGAGGCCAAGAACCTCCTCCGTTTCTCAGGTCTCACCGTGCAGCAGGTATCTTACAAGCTGAACTTCCCCAACCAGTCAGCCTTCGGTAAGTACTTCAAGCACCTCACCGGCGACTCNCCCTCAACATTCCGCTCGAAGTAAATAGCCATACATATACATTTTAAAGTGACCTCTAAATCATTGGGGCCACTTTTTTATTGTAATAAACCGGCTTGTAAAACTAATCGGGCNGAATGCTTGTTCTATATTCAAAACGATTAAAAAAGAAATACTATGAAATCACTCGAAAGAAAAATTATGGGCGCTGAACCCACGCTGGTCGTATTCCAGCATGCTGACAACAAGGATACCGAAAATGTAGAAAAACTTCTTGCCTCTCTTAAANNCCAGTATGGCGACAAAGTGAATATAGAACACGTCGATGCAACNCATGACGGCAATATCAAGGTAAGCTACAAGCTGNACGAATANCCCACCTGGATTATCTACAGGCAGGGTGAAGAGCTCATGAGAGTGAGCGGTCACAAGAGTGAGGCTGAGCTCGTTGACATGATTAAGCGAGCAATGTAAAAAAATTAAAACGATTTTCCTGAAAGAGGCTGTGTCGACATGGCCTCTTTTCGTTATCACCATTCTTTCTTGGGATATATAAAGCGCGCCAGTCCATAGATATAGCGTCTGAAACCAGGCCGATACCCCAACAAGCGGTCAAACCACCCCAGGTGAGGGTTAACGAGCTTTACGACATATCCCACGTAGAACATTGCAAACAGCGTGCCGGCACCCACCACAGTCCATGGCCATGATCCGAAGAAACAGTAACCGGAAATCACTGCCAGAATCACGAGGATAGTATCAACCGTCATTTTGACAAACGGGAAAGGCTTGCCGGTTACACGCGCAATCGCTACCTGAATCCCCTCTCCGGGCATTGTTACCGACCCGCAGCGTATCTCTAACGCCACGGCGACACCAAGAATGGTCGCCCCCATAAACTGCGCGATTATCTGGTTAATAAGTGAGTCGTATTGTAAATACGAGGTAAGCCACATATTCACGTCAAGCAGAGAGCCGAAGACTAACCCCACCAATAGCTGAAAGAGCTGAATTGGTTCAAAACGGCGTCGCAATATCAAGACCTGGGCCATCACGAGGATTGCATTCATAACATAGGTATAGCCGCCTATGGTCCATCCGGGAGCTTTCCCGGCCTCACCTGCAAGCGAGAACGACATGGGTATCGAGGAAATGACACCACTACCCAGATTGGAACGCACGCAAAGCGCCACGCCAAGAGTCATAAAATACATTGAAATCAGCAACAAGACATGTTGCCACACAAAACCGATTAACCGTTCTTTTTCAAATTTCATTACACCTAAATTCTTTTCGAGC
>JAAVGQ010000069.1 GCA_014800105.1 Bacteroidales bacterium
GCACCATAATCATGTCGGCATCATATTCTTCCTGTTCAACACGGTAGATGCCGGCAATGGCGAGCGTATCGCCACGAAAGGCGGTAGTTGGGTTAGCTGAATTTATTCGCCCCTTGCGGCGTGGAACGTAGATTGATACACTTTCCTTAAGATTCCCTCTAAGGCCGGTCTCGGCAGCAACGCCAACGCTCAGCATGGCGGTTGGGAAGAGATAGGAGGCAATCTGTGGATCAGTCACGGTGTCGAGCATGTAGAAGCCGTCGATGACTATTGATTCAATATCAGTAAGATCAAGGGCGGCGGGTGAAATGCCAAGCATGGTGATGGGCATCTGCCCGTCATAGGTCACAGCGAGTGCGCGTTCACGAACTACCGGTGACACCAGGTGAACACCCTTAATACGTGAAATCTCAGTAGCAAGGGAGTCAGTATTTTCAAGAATCTTGCCCTGGGAGGGAAGGACGAGGATGTTGGGGTCCAGCATCGATAGCTTTCCTGCTGCAAGGTCACTGAAGCCGTTGAATACTGACAATACAATGACCATAGCCGCGGTCGCGATTGCAACCCCGGCTACAGAGATGTATGAGAGTAAGTTAACTGCGCTGTGGCTCTTCTTGGAGAAGAGGTATCGCAACGCTATGCGTAGTGAAAGCATGATGCGTGTATTGGTTTATAACAGGGCTTCCTGAGCCCGTGGAGAGTGAGGTTTATTCCTCCTCAGTTGCTGGATCTTCTTCCTTGGTGGGCTTGTCGCCGAGGAGCTTGTCGATATTCTCGATGTAGTCAAGAGAGTCGTCAAGGTAGAATGAAAGTTCAGGAGTCTTGCGCAGCTGGTTCTTGACAATCTGGGCAAGCTCGTAACGGACGGTCTTGGCGCTGCGGTTAATTTCGTTGAGCACCTCTTCACTCTTGCCTGAGGGGAATACTGAGAGATAGACTCGTGCAATGCTGAGGTCAGGAGAAACGCGCACGGCACTCACTGAGACGAGTACACCGTGGGTTTTAGCCGTCTGGCGACGGAAGATTTCGCTCAGCTCCTTCTGGAGCAAGCGTGCTATTTTGGCTTGTCTTGTTGATTCCATAAAGATGTTTTAATATTTACAAAGATACAAAAAAAATTAAAGATTCACGGCTGTTTTCACGGTGGTAAGAAGACGTCCCGATTGATTAGTTCTGATTAGGGTCAAACGGGGTCATGTGGTAGCCGAGGGCGTTGAGCTCCATTGACATTCCGGCAAGGTATAGCTGGTGGAGCGCGGCGATGTAGCAACCGAGGGCAGCCTCGGTTCCGGGTTCAACCGGCTCGTGGCGAAGGATGTTGTAGACGCGTGAAGCACATTCGGCAACGAGCTCGGTAATCTTCTCGGCAGCCTCGCCTTCGTAGCCAAGGAGGGTCTTAACCACGGTGTCATCAAAGTTATCGTAGCCGGCCTTGTCACGGAGTTCCTGATAGAGGTCATCTCGTGATGCATATTTTGACCAGTCGGTGTCCCAGTAATAGGACATGGCCATGCCCATGAGCATAACCCAGCCGAGAGAAACAACGGGGTATTCCTGAAATTCGCGAGCGCCGTCAGGAAGGTAAGCGCGGGCTATCTGAGACCATTTCTCTTCAACGTCAGGGCACTCGGGGACTACCTCGTCGAGGGCTTCTTTCTTCTGTAGGAAGGCGATGAGGTCCAGGCGCACTTTTTCTTCAAATGCTTTTACTATTTCTTGTTTGTCGTTAGTTTCCATAGTTTTGTATTTTGGTTATTACACTTACATATTTTTTAGTCTTGGGATGAGGCTTGACTGTTACTGCCATTACCCTCAACGAGGTTGTGGTGGCGGGTGATGACATTGGTCACATAGACGGTGAAGATGGGGAACATCATCATTCCCAGGGCTGCAAGCACGACTGACAGGATGCGCCCCACGGGCGTAACGGCCACGATATTGCTGCCGACTGTAGTACAGTCCATTGCAGCCCACCAGAGGGCTGACCAGTAGTCTGTAACACCGCTGTTCACGTTCTGCTCGAACATGTAGAAGACGATGCTTGAAAAGTATAGCGTGGCGAAGAGCGTGACGATATAGGTCATGAAAAGGCCCGTGGCACGGTTGCTCGTAAACCATCCGATCACGATTGCGAGAGCATAACCGCCCCTGACGAGGGGTATAAACTGAAGCAGATAGGCGGCCCGGGGTGAAACGTTNTCAAGTCCCAGAGAGTGGATTATGTAGAGGTAGGGGATTGCTACCAGGAAAAACACGAAGTGGGTCAACAGGTAGTGTCCTTTTTTCCGGGACATGAAGAACTCGGCGAAGAAGTCAAAGAGGAATACTATACATATTATCAACTGTTCATGGATGAAGGAAGGCTGGTTGTAGTATTCGATTCCGTGGCCGTTGAATGTATCCATTGAGATACGTATCACCAGGTAAACCGATAAAACGAGCACCGCAACGTGGAGTGTGCGGTAGACCCATTTCATCAGCTCGCCTTGGTGGGTTGTGCCTGTCTTAGTCTTAGTGGTTATTGAAACGCTCATAATGCTTGAATTTCGGTTGTGCTATCAGAGCCGGGTTCCGGCGCTATTTCTCACGCATAAACACGTTGATAGGTGTTCCGGAGAAGTCCCATGTCTCGCGTATCTTGTTTTCAAGATACCGGCGGTAAGGTTCCTTGACCCATTGTGGAAGGTTGCAGAAGAAAATGAACGTGGGGATTGCGGCGCCTTTCAACATGGTGATGTATTTAATCTTGATGTACTTACCCTTGTTGGCTGGTGGGGGATAAGCTGCGATAGCTTCCTGCATCACGGTGTTGAGCTCGTGGGTGGGCACCGTGCGGTGACGGTTCTCATAGACTTTCACTGCGGTTTCAAGCACTTTGTAGATGCGTTGCTTGGTGAGAGCTGAGGTGAAGAGTATGGGGAAGTCAGTGAAGGGTGCGAATCGCTCGCGTATGGCTGCTTCGTAGTGCTTGATTGCAGCTGTTGACTTGTCGGCAACGAGGTCCCACTTGTTGACACACACTACGAGTCCCTTCTTGTTGCGCTGGATGAGGGAGAAGATGTTCACGTCCTGGCTTTCGATGCCACGTGTGCCGTCAAGCATGAGGATGCAGACGTCGCTGGCCTCGATGGCGCGGATTGAGCGGATTACCGAGTAGTACTCGATATCCTCGTTGACCTTGGTTTTCTTGCGTATGCCGGCGGTGTCGACGATGTAGAAGTCGAAGCCGAATTTATCATAACGGGTGTAGATGCTGTCACGGGTAGTGCCGGCGATGTCAGTGACGATGTGGCGGTCCTCGCCGATGAAGGCGTTGATGAGAGATGATTTACCGGCGTTAGGACGTCCCACGATGGCAAACTTGGGTATGTCGTCAAGCTTTTCTTCCTCGTCATCTTTTTCAGGGAGTTTCTCAACAATGACGTCGAGGAGGTCGCCTGTGCCTGAACCGCTGACGGCCGACACGGGGTAAGGCTCACCGAGGCCCAGAGAATAGAATTCAGGTACGTTATAAAGCCACTCGTTGGAGTCAACCTTGTTGGCAACCAGGATAACGGGTTTACGTGATTTACGCAGGATTTCTGCCACGTGGTCATCGAGGTCAGTGACGCCGTTCATTGCGTCAACGACGAAGAGGATTTCGTCGGCCTGCTCGATTGCGAGCGCTACCTGCTTGTTGATTTCGCCCTCGAAGATGTCCTCGCTGTTCACAACCCAGCCGCCGGTGTCGACGATTGAGAATTCCTTGCCGTTCCAATCCACCTTGCCATACTGGCGGTCACGGGTGGTGCCGGCTGTCGGGTCTACGATAGCTGTCCTCGTCTGAGTGAGGCGATTGAACAGTGTTGATTTACCCACGTTGGGGCGTCCGACTATAGCTACAAGTTGTCCCATATAATAAGTAAGAATTCAAAATTAAACGATAGTAATTTTTAAGTAAGCGTTACAAAATATTTCTTTCCATCTTTTAATTAATTTTGAATACTTACTTAGTTGATTTGTATTTTATTATTCGATATAACCGAATGATTTGAGCTTATTCTCGCGGTTGCGCCAGTTAGGTTCAACCTTGACGAATAGTTCGAGATAAACGCTCTTGTTGAAGAATTTCTCTATGTCCTTGCGGGCTTCGGTACCTACGCGCTTGAGCATTGAGCCGCCCTTGCCTATGATGATACCTTTCTGGGAATCACGCTCTACGTAGATTACGGCCATGATATGGATTGCTTTCTCGCTTTCCTCGAATTTCTCGACGATAACCTCAGCTGAATAGGGTATTTCCTTGTCGTAGTTGAGGAGGATTTTCTCGCGGATGATTTCGGTAACGAAGAATCGGGCGGGCTTGTCAGTGAGCGCATCCTTGCCGAAGTAAGGTGGAGCAGGAGGAAGGAGTTCCACGATGCGGCTCATGAGGTTGGAGACGTTGAAATGCTCCTTGGCGCTGGTGGGGAATACCTCGGCATTGGGGAGGCGAGTTTTCCAAGCGTTCACGATTTCCTCGAGCTCAGTCTGGCTCTTCACGAGGTCAATCTTGTTTATCACAAGGAGAACGGGAGCTTTTTCTTTTGCCACCTTGGCAAGAAACTCGGCGTTCTTTTCAGGGTCTTCGACAACGTCAGTCACGTAGAGGAGGATATCGGCGTCAGTGAGGGCTCCCTCTGAGTAGCCGAGCATGCTTTCCTGGAGCTTGTATTTGGGCGAGAGAACTCCGGGGGTATCAGAGAATACAATCTGATATTCGGGTGTATTCACGATGCCCATGATGCGGTGGCGTGTTGTCTGGGCTTTGTTGGTTATTATACTTACGCGTTCTCCCACGAGGTCATTCATGAGAGTTGATTTGCCCACGTTGGGGTTTCCTACTATATTTACAAAGCCTGCTTTATGTTCGGTTGACATGGTTTTAATATACTTTAATTTGGTTATTATTGTTAATTGTCATCTATATAAACAAAAATAGCACCTTAAAAGATGCTATTCGTGTCTACTTTTTTCTGACTGAGAATTGTTAACGGTTGAATTACAGAGTGTAAATACCTGATTACAGATCCCAAATCACGTACATCGCACCCCATGTGAAACCTGCTCCGAAGGCGGTGAGAAGGAGCTTGTCTCCTTTCTTGAGCTTGTTCTTGTACTCGTCAAGACACAAAGGAATAGAGGCTGCA
>JAAVGQ010000015.1 GCA_014800105.1 Bacteroidales bacterium
GTGGCACGAACAACGAGGTTATGAGTCTCACCCGGTTTCACATAAGGAGTAAGATCAACGGTAAATGATGAGCTGCCTCCAAAATGCCGGTCAATTAGATTCCCGTGAATAAAGATGTCAGCATCATAGTAAACGGCCCCGAAATTTAAGAGGATATCCTTTCCGGCCCACTCAGCGGGGATTGGAAGGTCACGACGGTACCATATACAATTGATAAAATCCTTGTGGCCTACACCCGATAGCTCACTCTCAGGACAAAACGGAACGATAATCTTACCGTCAAAGGTATCGGCTTTCTGTAGTCCCCGTTCTATACCGGTATCGGCAAAATCGAAGGTATAATCCCAGGTACCATTAAGATTCACCCAATTTTCACGCTCAAATTGCGGACGCGGATATTCAGCGCGTGGAATGTTGATCGCTCGGGAAGCAAACGGTGCGACTGACAGGAAAATCGCAAACGAAATTAGTTTCAGATAAGATGCTTTCAAGTACATAGTTTATATGCTTTTATGAATTTAATAAAGTCAATTTGAATTGGATTCTCGCACTTCAATATTCAACGGACTTCCAGGTCAACATTTTCCAGATATTCCCTGAAAAAATCCCATATGACATCATGCGTGGCCAGTTCGTTTTTAAACCACGAATGTGACCCGTCTTGAACGCGCCACAGTTCGACATTACAGCCGTGAGGTGAATCAGAGTAAACTGTTCTTGTCACCATGCGGGTTGAGTCACTCAACAACGGCATGCTTACCTCTCTCATTGAGCAACAACGATTGGCCGCAACCATTGTACCTACCGCTATGGGGACAGGTATATATTGTCCCCACCCTCCGATATTTTTATGGTCGCCCTCCCAGTAGGAAACCCTGTCGGCATCGCCATGAATTTCCATGAAAGGGACCGGTTGAGGCAACGGATAATTCAGATAGGTACATTCAAATAATAATCCTGCCACCGATACATAAGCACGGAAAAGTTCCGGGGCCGTAAAGGCAAGCTGATAGCATAGATCTCCGCCATTCGAAAATCCGGTCATAAATGAATTATACCTGCTCAGATTGAACTTTACGCAAACCTCCTCCTTGAGATGAGCAAAAAAATCAGCCTCGTCAATCTTCAATGACTCCTGAGGAGGATATCCCACTTTCCAACCTCGCTTCCCTTTTTCATCGGGAAGCCCTAATGGATAACACACAGCGAACCCCTCCCGAGCTGCCACAGCATTCAGGCTATCATTCCAGGATTTAGTTGCGCCATACCCGTGAGTATATATTACCAACGGCGCATCCTCAGGTAGATTTTCGGGCACAAACATTGCATATTCACGCTCTGACTCACCATGCTTAAAGCTATACATCGGGAAATTATCTCGCGCGTTAACTTTCAATGCAACCATAGTGACAATGCAGGCTATCAGTGCAATCCTCATGTTATATCTCACATAATTAAAGTTGGCAAATAATATCTCTCATCACAATTCCTGAGATAAACTCACTCATTTTCGTAATTAATAAGCTCAGTGCATTGGATTGCATAACGCGGGTCAGGATTCAACCACTTGACCATAAGCTCGTGCTCTCCAGGATCAAGATCATAGCTATAGAACACCTCAAGTTTGCGTTTCACATAACTCAGCGGCATAGTATAAGTTTCAACAACTTCACCGTCCACCGCAGCCTCCAGTTGAGCGACATAGCCATCCGGTGCATTCTGATCAATTTTTTTCACATAACCGTTCAGGACTACGGCTATACCATTAAAATTCCAGGCAGCCTCCGGATCAAGTGTAACATTAAGCTGTTGTTTTTGTACGGGTTTAAGTCCTTCAAACGCGACCTCGAGGGGGACCGTACGTGGAGTCTGGACTTTTATGATATACGAGTCGAGATCTTCTTTTCCACCGTTATCCTTAATCACCTCGCCCATTATCGAAAGAGTTATTTTATAAGCATCAGCAAGCGATGTTGAAGTAAACGGGAACTTAATATCNTCACATTTTTCAATNGCNGGCTTCCATTCGGCTGGAATACGGTCATAGCCGATCATGACACCGAGAATGCCGGCGGCAGTCGCNGGATTACAATCGCTATCCTGACCGCAACGAGTAGAAATCTCCATGGTACGCTTAAAATCACCGTCACCATAAAGAAGCCCCATGACGCANTAGGCGGCATTTATGGCTGCATCAATATTCAATGGAGCAAATACACCTTCGGGGCATCCTTTCTCATNCGAATAAAGTTTCTCGATNTCGTCCCAGCAGCTGTGCCAGTCGTCAGGATACTGCGCATGTAACCTTACAACATCAGCAATACACTGGTGGAATTTCGACTCGGACGGTATAACTTTAAGTGCCTCATTGATGAGTGTAGGAATATCCTCAGTAAGATAAGCGAGAGAATAAAGAGTTGCAACGAAAACTCCACCATAATACCCATCGCCATAATTCATGATATGGCCGATGGTGTCGCAAATCTCGGTCGCAGTATTAACCATGCCGGGAGTAATCATTCCAATGAAATCAGCCTCAATCTGGAAATCGATATCGTCAGCATGCGGATTATTCTTCCAATAGCCCGACTGTGGTGCTTCAATACCGTTCAAAATGTTATACCGGGCTGCCTGGTTGGCGTGCCACAGGAAATAGTCGGCATTGGCAAATGCCTGGGCATAACTTGAAGAGGGTGTTTTATAACCGTCCCTCGACATGACCTCCAGGAAAGTTATATCCATGTAGACATCATCGTATAGCGTGGCATAATTGTTGAACACGTCAGCGCAATAATCGTCATACCATTTTAGCTCTACACTATCAGGAATAGCTGTTCCACGATAGCGAAATTCCGTGGGGCCACCGTAAGTACATCCAATGGTCTGGGCAGTCCAGCCGCCTTTGATTTTATCAAGTAAAACTTGCTTAGAAATAGTTACAGTTTTTTCATAAGGCATCCCCGACTTATCAGCTTGGCCGCCACTACATGACGCCAGGACACACGCTACACTCACGGTAAGACTAAGTAGTTGATTAAAATATTTCATGATGATTTTGAGATATAAGAAAAATAGTAGCAAAAAGGATGAACAATACAGTTCCAAGTAACGCTGTATCAATTATTTAAAAAAGGAACCCCCTGAATAATTTGGAGATTCCTTTCATGGTTGGTTGTATTTGTGTTAATTGGGCTTTCCAATAGAACTCTCTACCCGTTATAAAAATTACTCAGCGGGAGTAGCTTTCACATAACGAGAGTTAAGGCCTGCTACAATCTCAGCAGTGATGTCAAGCGCGGGATTAAAGTAATCGCCGAGGCTCTTGGCAAGGATAGCATCGTAGTGCTTGCCTGAGTTATAGATAACCAGATAGTTGTTGAGTGAATCAACGAACTGCTGCTGCTGATTAGCATTCTCGATCGCAGCTTCCTGCTGGAGGTTAGCGAGATAGCGCTGTGCCTGGTTATACATATTCTGTAAAGCCTGCATGTCAGCGTTATAGCTTTGCTCGGTGAGATAGCCATTGTTGCGTGCCTTTGCTTCAATTGACTTCTGCTTGCTCTGAACCTCGGCTTCCTTTGCACGCTGCTCAGCCTCGATGTGGTTCTGTTTAGCCGCCATAATCTCATTGAGATCCTTGCACAGAGTGTACTGAGACATCACAGAATCAAGGTTATAGTAGCGAATATTGGTTGTGGGCTCAAAAGAGTCACCGCTCATGACGGGCTGCTTAACTTCAGCCGTTTTGTTTTCGGTCCCGCTTCCTGAGCAAGAGACCAGCATTGCTGCGACCGCGAAAACGGCCAATGTGATTTTTTTCATTCTCACTTATTATTGGTTTTTACTTATTTGTTTTCTCTTCTATGTGATTGTCACCTGTTGTACCGCCATGACATCTGAATCGACGCCCTTTTAACGAGAGCAGCAACAGGGTTGCAAAGCCCACAAGCAGAATCGTCAGTAGGAATGTTTTCATCGGCATCAGGCAGACATTTTTTGTCAACGCGATGCAAATATAAGAAAGTTGATGTGATTGTTGAACATTTCTAAATTATATTTTGTAACTTAGTAACCGAATAAACATTAATTTAACAAATATTCAAATTTCTAAATATTTTTTTGTATGGAAGTAAAAGATCTTCACCCCCAAATCGTCTTTGAAATCTTCGACGAGATTACAAAGATACCCCGTCCTTCCAAGAAGGAGGAGAAGATTCGTCAGTACCTGCTTGACTTCGCTAAAAAACACAACATCGAAGCCAAGAGTGACGAAGTAGGCAACGTAGCACTGTTCCTCCCCGCAACACCCGGTCACGAGAATGCCCCCACTGTTATCCTTCAGGGTCACATGGACATGGTGTGCGAGAGCAACGACAAGTCATTCGACTTCGAGAATACTCCCATCAAGACTATCATCGATGGTGAATGGGTAAAGGCTGACGGTACTACCCTCGGTGCTGACAACGGCATCGGTGTTGCAGCTTCTCTTGCCGCTCTCATTGATGNCACTCTCGTTCACGGNCCCATCGAGGTTCTTGTTACCGTTGATGAGGAAACCGGAATGACAGGAGCCTTCGGTCTCAAAAAGGACATGCTAAACGGCAAGATTCTTCTCAACCTTGACTCGGAGGATGACGCTGAAGTATTCATCGGCTGCGCCGGCGGCGTAGACACCCAGGCAATATTCACTTACCACCGCTCTTTCGCTCCCTCTGACTTCCAGTTCTTCAAGATCGAAGTTTCCAAAGGCTTGGGCGGACACTCAGGCGGCGACATCCACCTGGGTCACGCTAACGCCAACAAGATTGTNGCTCGTTTCCTCTGGGATCTTTCCAAGAAATATGAAGTCGTTGTCGCTGAATTTGACGGCGGAAATCTGCGCAACGCGATTCCCCGTGCGGCCCACGCAATCATCGGTGTTCACACTTCCCACAAGGAGGATGTGCGGGTAATGCTTAACAACTATACTGCCGTCATCGCCAACGAATACGCCGGTCTCGAAACTACACTCACCATCGACATGGAGAGCGTTGAACGTCCTGAATACTGCATCGACCAGACTACNTCTAANAACCTCATACGTTCACTCTATNGCGCGCCCCACGGGGTTATCTCAATGAGCCGCGACCTCGAGGGCCTCGTTGAAACTTCAACCAACCTTGCTTCAGTTAAGATGCGTGGCGAAAACGAAATTGTCGTAAGCACATCTCAGCGCTCTTCAGTAGAGTCTCGCAAATGGGATATCGCCAACCAGGTTGAGGCTGTATTCAAGCTTGCAGGCGCTAATGTTACACACGGGGACGGTTATCCCGGATGGCAGCCTGACATGAACTCACCCATCATGAAGATTGCCTGCGACGCTTACGAGGAACTCTTCGGCGTTCGCCCCGCAATCAAGGCAATTCACGCAGGTCTTGAGTGTGGTCTTTTCAAGTCAATCAACCCCGAGCTTGACATGGTATCATTCGGTCCCACCCTTCGCGGCGTNCACTCTCCCAGCGAGAAAATGCACATCCCGGCCGTTGACCGTTTCTGGCAGCAGCTGCGCCGCATCCTTGAAAAGGTTGCCGATATGAAAGCATAATCAGCGTTCCNGAGTCAACCGCTGAAAACCTTAAAGAGTGCGTCAACAATCATGGCGCACTCTTTATATTTTATCAATATTGAACGTTAAGGATTACAGGGTTTCAAAGGTTTCTTCAGAGCGATGCCTGAGTCCTTCCGAAACTAATTTCGCCTTTGCCGGACCTACGACTTCTGCGATAGAATCCAGCGAGGCTTCCCTGATTTTCTTGACACTTTTGAAATGTTTGAGAAGAGCTTCCTTGGTCACCTCTCCTACCCCCTTGATTGAATCAAGTTCGCTTGTCACTTGCGATTTGCTTCGGCGATCACGGTGGTGAGTAATACCGAAACGGTGAGCCTCGTCACGCAGATGTTGCACAACCTTGAGTGATTCGGAGTTCTTGTCAATATAAAGCGGAACACTGTCTCCGTGGAAATAAATTTCTTCAAGCCGCTTGGCAATACCCACCACGGCAATCTTTCCTCGCAGTCCCATTGCGTCGAGAGCCTCCACAGCGGCGCTCAGCTGCCCTTTTCCGCCGTCTACGACTATCAACTGAGGCAATGGCTCACCCTCCTCCACAAGGCGCGAATAACGGCGCGTGAGCACTTCCTTCATTGATGCGAAATCATCAGGTCCCTCCACGGTCTTTATATTGAAATGTCGATAGTCTCGCTTTGAGGGACGGGCATTTTTGAAAACCACACAGGAAGCAACAGGGTTGGTGCCTTGAATATTCGAGTTATCGAAGCACTCGATGTGGCGGGGAAGTTCGTTAAGATGGAAATCACTTTGCATGCGTTTAAGCGTACGTTCAAGGCGCTCCTCGGGGTTGTTACGCTCCATCTGTTTGAGAACATCAAGCTTAGCTTGTCGGGCATTCCTCTGTGAGACGTCAAGAAGCTTGGCGCGGTCTCCTCGCTGAGGAATCACGAAATTAACACCGGGCATCTCTACATCAGGGATAACCGCTGTCACAACCTCATCATATTCAACATCAAGCGTCTGCCTGATTTCATCCATTGCATATGCAAGCATCTGTTCCTGAGTTTCTTCAAGCCGGCGCTTATATCGGAGTGTTACACTCTTGACAACAGCTCCGCGGCGAACGTGCATATAGTTGATAAACACGTCTGATTTGTCATCATCGATACCGAATACATCAACATCATCAACCGTCTGGCTCACGATTACACTCTTCACACGGTAACGCTCGATAAGTTTGTACTGTTCCTTGAGTTCCTGAGCCTCCTCAAAGCGCAAAAGCTCGGAAAGCCGCGCCATTTCAGCCTTTAGATAATCCATAAGCTCGCCTGTCTCGCCACGTAGAATCTGCTTTACCCGTTCTATGTATTCCTGATATTTCTGTGGAGTGACGCCACCTACACAGCAGCCTTCGCAACGCTTAATGTGGTATTCAAGGCACACTTTACCCTTCTTTTTATCGAGATATTCAGGGGTAATTGCAAGGCGGCAGGTGCGCAATGGATAGAGTTTCTTGATAAGGTCAAGCACTGCCCTCGCCGACCCGATTTCAGTATAAGGCCCGAAGTATTTCGAGCCGTCCTTGATGCGCTGGCGGGTAAGGAAAACACGCGGAAAGAGCTCTTTAGTCACGCATATCCACGGGTAAGATTTATCATCCTTAAGTAGCACGTTATAGCGCGGCTTGTACTCCTTGATCATTGAGTTTTCAAGATTCAAGGCATCTTGCTCAGTGGGAACGACAATATACTTCATGTCAGCAATCGCGCGAACCAGCAGATTTGTGCGCAGTACGTCGTGCGTGCGGTTGAAATAAGAGCTGACGCGGCGTTTTAAATTTTTGGCCTTACCTACGTATATGACGTTTCCCTCGGCGTCAAAATACATATATACACCGGGGGTATCAGGTAGAATTGCGATTTTGTCGCGCAGTTCCTGTGATTTATTCTTGTCATGCTTCGCCATGGGAATCTATGTATTGAACTGATTTAATTCTTGCTTCAGGCACGAATCATCGCGCTAATAATATAACGCTTACCCCACCCTAATATTTTAGTTTCAAAGCAACATTAATTTGTTTCTGGCATTAGAATTTCGCGTATGCCACCAAATAAAAAAACGGAGGACAGACCGAAGCCCACCCTCCATTACACTTTATCTGTGATTAAATCAATAAGTAATCAAAGATTTCACTTCCACATCCTTGGGAAGAAGCTCGCGGCCGTTAAGGGCACTAAGCTCTATTATGAAATTAATGTAAATCTTTTTTGGATTCATGCTCTTGACGAGATTATAAGCAGCGAGCATCGTGCCGCCGGTAGCAAGCACATCATCGTGAAGGACTACGATATCATCCTCAGTGATTGCATCACGATGTATTTCGATTTCATCCACGCCATATTCCTTCTCGTAGCTTGCCTTGAGAGTATCAGCAGGCAATTTACCCGGCTTTCTAACAGGAACGAATCCCGCGCCAAGTTCGAATGCAAGGATTGAACCGCCAATAAAACCGCGTGATTCTATGCCCACCACTTTTGTCACACCCTTATTGCGATAAGCCTCTGAAAGATCCCAACCAATTGTGTGAAGAGCTCTGGGATCCTTAAAAACAGTCGTGAGATCTTTGAAGACGACTCCCTTCCTGGGGAAGTCAACCACGTCTCTAACCTTTGACTTGATATATTCCATGATAACGAATAAAAGTTTGATTATATGTAATTTATTTATGTTCCACGTGAAACAATCAACGACCCGCAAGCAGCAATAATACGTTGATATCATTAGGTGACACGCCTGGAATGCGTGAAGCTTGAGCTATGGTTTCCGGATCGATTTTCTTAAGCTTTTGACGGGCCTCAGTCGAAAGAGCATGGATGTCGTCGTAGTTCCATTTACCACGTATCTTTACTGATTCGAGACGTTGAATCTTTTGCGCAATCAAGGATTCACGTTCAATATACCCGTTGTATTTAATAAGAATTTCCGCACACTCAAGTATCTCATCTCTCATGTCTGAAGGGATATTGTCAACGAATTCCTTCATTCGAGGAATCAGATCAACAAGAGAATTTAAACCAATCTGGGGGCGTAGAATCAGCTCATACAATCGCGATCCTTCCGTAAGAGGTGCACTACCCTGTCCAACAAGATAATCATTAATAAAAGCAGGTTTGACTTTAATCTCACGTGTCAGGACAATGAGTTCATCACGATACTTTTTCTTGGTGAGCGTATGTTGATACTGACTTTCCGAGACAGAACCTATTTCAAAACCGAGAGGAGTAAGGCGCATATCGGCATCATCCTGACGCAACAAAATCCTGTATTCTGCGCGTGAAGTAAACATACGATAAGGTTCATCAACACCTTTAGTAACGAGATCATCGATAAGGACACCAATATAAGCCTGATCACGGCCAAGCGTGAAAACAGGTCTGTCAAAAACGCGCAAAGCGGCATTTAATCCTGCAATCAGACCTTGCCCAGCAGCCTCCTCGTAACCTGTCGTACCATTAATTTGACCGGCGAAATAAAGCGATTTGATACGTTTTGTTTCGAGTGTATGCTCCAATTGTGTAGGATCAAAGAAGTCATATTCTATCGCATAACCTGGACGGTAAATCTGAACATTTTCAAGAGCCGGAATAGTTGACAACGCTTCAACCTGAACAGAAATAGGAAGCGAGGACGAGAAACCATTAAGATAGTATTCCTGAGTATTCTCCCCTTCCGGTTCAAGGAACAGCTGGTGCTCGGTCTTGTCAGCAAAGGTTACAATCTTAGTTTCTATACTGGGACAGTAGCGAGGACCAATACTCTGAATCTGGCCATTGTAAAGAGGTGAATCAGGCAATCCCTTGCGCAAAACTTCATGGGTTTTCTCGTTAGTATAAAGAATGTGACACGGCAATTGCCTTAACTCCCTGTGTACCTGAGGGCGGAATGAAAACTTGTGGAAATCATGATCTCCTTCCTGTAACGTGGTGCATTCCCATTTAACAGAACGTCCATCAATACGAACAGGTGTACCGGTCTTCATCCTGTCAGCAGTAAAACCAAGAGATACAAGCTGTTGAGTCAATCCACTTGAAGCTGGCTCACTTATACGACCTCCCGGAAGTTGAGTACGCCCAAAGTGCATAAGACCATTAAGAAAAGTACCGTTTGTGAGTACGACAGCCTGTGCGTTAAAGGTAACACCGAGAGCCGTGACAACACCTTCTACTGCGCCATCCTTAATAATTAACTCCTTTACATCGTCTTGCCACAATGACAAATGAGCCGTATTTTCAAGTATGTTACGCCAAGTTGCTGAGAAAACCATTCGGTCACACTGTGCTCGAGGGCTCCACATAGCCGGTCCCTTAGAACGATTCAGCATTCTGAACTGAATTGAACTGCGGTCCGTAACAACACCCATCATTCCGCCAAGAGCATCTATCTCTCTAACAATCTGCCCTTTAGCAATACCGCCAACAGCGGGATTACAGCTCATTTGAGCAATTTTATTTAAGTCGTGGGTAATAAGCAGCGTCTCAGCCCCTAAACGTGCTGAAGCAGCTGCAGCCTCACAACCGGCATGACCGGCACCAACAACGATGACATCGTAAGAAAATTTCATGTTGAAATTAAATAATAAACAAAGTAAATGAGTGATTTACAATGAATTCAGAATATTAAGCGCATCATTCTCATTAGCTTCCATGATTTCACGTTCCCCGGGACCTTTATCATTGATGCCACAAAGATGAAGAACACCATGAATGATAACTCTCAATAATTCAGCGTTGTATGCACTACCAACAAGTTCTGCGTTTGTCCTAACTGTATCCAGAGAAATGAACATATCACCGCGAATGAGCCTTCCGCGTGAATAATCAAACGTAATTATATCCGTAAAGTAGTCATGCTGAAGATATTGGAGATTAACTTCCAGTATCTTTGGATCATTACAGAAGATGTAATTTAAGTCTCCCACGATGAATCCGTGAGACATTGCCACATTTTTGATCCAAAGTTCAAGTTGCTGGTAATCAAGAGCAGGGAGTGAAACTCCATCAGTTAACCACTGTATATTCATATTTTGCACAATAATTTACTAAGGGACAAAACGATACAAAATTACAGAAAACGACCGACAAGTAAGACTATGCAACGAAATTTAACACGCATTAAAATAAGAATATACAAAACTGCTTATTTAAAGAAGATATATGCAGCTATAACTCCTGATATAGAACCTATTACATCAGCAAGTAAAGCGTAACTTACTGCATAGCGGGTTTTCTTGACCCCAACGCTACCAAAGTAAACAGCTAGCACGTAGAACATTGTATCGGTACTTCCTTGAATCGAAGCAGAAACTCGAGCAACGAATGAATCAGCGCCATAGGTATTCATAAGGTCAACCATCATACCACGGGAACCACTGCCGCTCAATGGTTTCATCAGTGCCGTGGGCAATGCTCCAACCCACTCAGTATCAAGACCTATCAATCCAATAATATATTCAAGCCCGCTTGTAATAAAAGACATTGCCCCTGAAGCACGAAACATTCCTATGGCAACAAGAATAGCAACGAGATAAGGAATAATCTCTACTGCCGTTTTAAAGCCATCTTTCGCGCCTTCAATGAATGCGTCATACATATTAACATGATGCTTTAGACCGGCGAGAATAAAGCTTACTATAACACTAAAGAGAAGGAAATTAGCAATGAAACCACTCCATAACGAAACAGCCTCTTGAGAGAGAGAAGAAAAGAACCATACAAGGAAACCGATGAGCAACGCCATGCCTCCAAGCCAGGAAAGCAGCACAGGGTCAGAAAGGCGTATTTTTTGCTTGATACAGAGCGTTACGATTCCCACAAAGGTAGCAATGAAAGTAGCCACTAAAATGGGCATAAAAACGTCAGTAGGGTTAGCGGCTCCGGCTTGCGCGCGATACATCATAATGCTTATGGGAATGAGGCACAGACCCGAAGCGTTGAGAACGAGAAACATTATCATGGCATCAGTCGCTGTATCCTTTTGCTTATTAAGCGACTGTAACTCCTGCATTGCCTTCAATCCCAAGGGTGTTGCTGCATTATCGAGGCCAAGCATGTTAGCCGACATGTTCATGAACATTGAACCCATCGCAGGATGATTCTTTGGAACACCGGGAAATAATCGGGAGAAAAGCGGACTCACAACCTTTCCCATAAACCTGATTACCCCACCCCTCTCACCTATCTTCATCAAGCCAAGCCAAAGCGAAAGCACTCCTGTCAAATAAAGTGAAATCTCGAATGCTGTTGCTGCTGACGTGAAAGATGCTCCCATGATTTCACTCCACACGTTGAAGTCACCCATGATTGTCTTTACAACAGCGACGAGAAATGTGATTAGGAAGAAAGCAATCCAAATGTAATTGAGAACCATGTTGAAAATTGAAAAAATAATGTGATAACAAATTTTAAGAATTGACAATTTTTCCGGCAATTTTAAGAGAATAAGCAAAATAGACATACTTCCTTAAGCTACAACAACTTAAGAGAAAATTACTCGCTTGAGAATTAAATAAAAGGAGTTCGCCCCGATACTTCATCGGAAAATCGAACTCCTGGAGGGTTAAAATTCTGACAGTATAAGAAAGCGACAGGATTGTTAAAGCACCCGCTTTATTGCTTTCACAAAATCTTCCTTAGTCTGTAAACCTTCAAAACGTTGAGACTTTCCATTAGCAGGATTAACAATGACTACTGTGGGAACTACCCGCACTTTGAACTCTTTGCTCATGACTGGAGCCTTGTCGACGTCGACAGTATAGAAATCAACCTTGCTTCCCATCTCTTTTGCTACATCATGATAAATGGGAGCAAATTTTTTACAGGGCATACACCATGTTGCNGAGAAATCGATNACGTAGGGTTTCTTTGCCNTCTTGATTAATTTTTCATACNGGGCATCCTGAAGAACTTCTACATCCTTCGCGTTAATGGTTCCGAGTGCGAAAATAGAAACGAGGAGTAATAATAGAATCTTTCTCATATCTTATCATATTTAAGTTTAACGTTATTCTTTTCCTGAATAAGAATAACAAAAAACATANTAAAGTCGTTCNAGTGTNATAAGTCCAGTTGAGTCAAAACGAGGTAAAGCCATTACCTGCACGTCAGCACTGATTGACTCGGGGCTGTTGCTGCAGTCACCAATCTTGATATTAAGTCCTGAAAGAGCCGTTTTAACGGCATTCAAAGCTATTTCAGGGGTNTTGTTNTCCTTGCTTAGGTGGCAAAGGAAAACGTGCTTTAAACGGGTAGAATAAAGCCTGGAAAGATAGGCCGCTGCATCAGCATTATCTAGGTGGCCGTTGTTGGCAACAATACGGGCTTTCAGGTACTCAGGGTAACGCCCCTTCATCAACATCTCCAAGTCATAATTTGTTTCAATCATGATATGCGATGCCTGTTGCATATAGAAGTCTACCCTATCTCCCACAATGCCAAGATCAGTTGCCATAGCAAAAGTGAACTTGTCGCGTTTCAAAAAGAATCCGGCATTATCCGAACCATCATGACTCACTTCAAACGCAGTTATCTCAAAGCCGCCGAGTTCAAAAGGAAACTCCTTATAGATTGCATGATGATAATCCTTAATACGACGTGAGATATTATGACGACGCAGGATGCCGCTCATGACCTTGGGTGTACAATACAATCCCCAGCTGCGGTTATTTTTTAGAAGTGAATATACGTAACGTATGTGGTCCCCGTGGTCATGTGTAAGGACTATTCCCTTAACAGCGCTCCGGTCTATACCGTTACGTAATAGCTCCTTTTCAACAAACTTGTTATCAACGCCCGCATCTATCAAAATTCCGTTGCTACGGGTACCTATATAGGTACAATTACCGCTGCTGCCGCTACCGAAGGATATAAAGACGATGTTATCGTGAGCGCTGACATCGCCAAGAGGAGCTATTGTATGAGCCCGTTTGCGGTCATATTCGCGCTTCATCACCTGAACATGTCGGTCGAGACCGGGGAGNTGTNGTAACTCTGATTCAAGTCCGGTCAAGAAATCTACAGTTGGAGTATCCGCGACGGCAGGGATATCGATTGTATCGAAAAGTGACGGCATTGANGGATTATATTTTATACTCTTTTTAAGCCTTGCCATCACGCGAAAATTAAGAAAATAGTGGGAACCTTATCATAATTATAGCTGGACTTCTTCCATTCAGCGCATGTGCGGGTGAGAATAGATTGTTTCTCTCCGGTGATATCGCTNGCTACACACAGGAGCATNTTNCCCGGAAATGTAGACGCTATCTCGGCAATAAGCTTATTATTTCGATAAGGTGTTTCAATAAAAATCTGGGTCTGTTTTTCTTTAATGACGCGTTGTTGCATCAGTTTAAAGAAGGATACACGTTTATCTTTATCTATGGGCAGGTAGCCATTAAAAGCAAAAGACTGGCCGTTGAAACCTGAGCCCATAAGAGACATTAAAATGCTTGAAGGACCCACGAGCGGCACTACTTTATAACCTCGCTTCTGGGCAATCGCGACTACATCAGCACCGGGGTCAGCAATAGCAGGGCAGCCGGCCTCGGAGATAATGCCCATTGAGTGCCCTTCCTTCATAGGGTCGAGCATCGAAGGAATCGAACCGGGGTCAGTGTGACCGTTAAGCTCATAGAATGTGAGTTCGTCGATATTAATATCGCGATTGCATTGTTTCAAGAAACGGCGAGCCGAGCGGATATTTTCGACAATAAAAAATTTGATATTGCTGATGATTTCGACATTATACGCAGGAAGAACCTGTGACAAAGGACCTGCACTGAGGGGCA
>JAAVGQ010000016.1 GCA_014800105.1 Bacteroidales bacterium
GGTAAAGTTGAGTACCGCAGTTCAGCGCGGTTTGTCCTCCAAAGGCGAGCAGAATGCCGTCAGGCTTTTCTTTCTTGATAACTTCTTCTACAAATTCAGGAGTGATGGGAAGGAAATATACGCGGTCAGCAATGCCTTCTGAAGTCTGGATAGTGGCAATGTTGGGGTTGATGAGAACTGATTCGATTCCCTCCTCTCTGAGAGCTTTCAGTGCTTGAGAGCCTGAGTAGTCGAATTCGCCGGCTTGACCTATCTTCAAGGCACCCGAGCCAAGTAAAAGAACTTTTTTCATCTTGATGCTTAAGTTGTATAATGATTAAGGGAGTAGTAGGGTTACTACATTTTTGCAAAAGTACTAAAAACAATTCATTTTTCGGTGCCGTTGAAATAAAAATTAAGTCACAAATTTTTTAGCTTATTAAAGCGCTGAATGGTAGTGTATTGTATTGTTCTGTGAGAAATTTTATGAAAAAAAGTTCAAGAAAAGTTTGCAAGTTTAAAAATTGTGCGTACCTTTGCATCGCTTTAGCAAAGAAAGGGCGTTTAGCTCAGCTGGTTCAGAGCATCTGCCTTACAAGCAGAGGGTCGGCGGTTCGAATCCGTCAACGCCCACACTAAGAAGCATCACTTGCAGTGGTGCTTTTTTCATACCCTTAAGCACGCTGTTTAACATCCNTTTTGAGAATGTTNGCAAAATATTAAAGAATGTAAAAAGGTTAAACCTATAAACGTTTGCCGAGTCTATGAAAATGTGATTGGTTAATACCTTTTCACTTAAAATCTATTTAAACCATCTAAGTAATAAATTTACTATAAACTTATACAACGCTTTCTTTTCCCCATGCGCTTCAACTTTTTAAAACTATTAATTCCCGTTACTCTCACGGCTTTCACTGTCCCTGTGATTGCTTCTGACATCAAGGGTGTGATTATCGATACGGGAGGTGATCCCATGAGCGATGCTACCGTCAGGCTCCTTGCTGCCAAGGATAGTGCTTTTGTTAAAGGTACTATTGCTGATGTCAATGGTAACTATACCCTCACAGGTATCAAAAAGGGCTCCTACATTGTCGAGGCTACTTACCTCGGTTATAACAAAGGATATGTAAATGTAAGCNTTGAAGGTAAAAACGTAAATGCCGACACTCTTCGTCTCACGGATTCATCCTATGAACTTAAGGAAGCAGTCGTTACTGCTATCAAGACTCCCATCAAAGTGATGGAGGATACCGTGGAATTTAACGCTGATTCATATAAGACACAGCCCAATGCTGTAGTAGAAGACCTTCTGAAGCGTCTTCCCGGCGTGGAGGTCGACACTGACGGCAAAATTACCGCCAACGGTAAGAGTGTTACCAAGATTCTTATCGATGGTAAAGAATTCTTTAGCGATGACCCCAAGGTCGCTTCCAAGAACCTTCCCGTTAACATGGTTGACAAGCTCCAGGTGGTAGACCGCAAGAGTGATCTCGCTCGTCTCACCGGCGTTGACGACGGCGAAGAGGAAACAGTCATCAACCTCACTGTGAAACCCGGCATGAAGAACGGTTGGTTTGGATCAGTCGAGGCAGGTTACGGTACTGACGACCGCTATAAGACATCCTTCAACATCAACCGGTTCTGGAACGATAACCAGATCACATTCCTGGGTGGTGCAAATAATATAAATGAGGAACCGTTTACTGACAGTAACGGAAACCGTTTCCGTCGTTGGGGTGGTAGCAACGGTATTAAGAATACCCAGGCGTTTGGTGTAAACTTCAATGTCGGTAATAAAGAGATTATTCGTGTGGGTGGTGATGTCATGTACTCTCATTCTGACCAGACTACACGCCAGCGCCAGAATCGTGAATATCTGCTCACCGATGTAGATTATNTTTCAAACTCAACTTCANGTTCAAGTGACAAGGGACACAATTTCCGAGCTGATTTCCGTGTGGAATGGAAACCCGACTCGTTCAATACCCTTGATTTCCGTCCCAATGTTTCTCTAAACTTCAATGACTCAGAAAGCGATGCTTTCTCTATAACACATCCCAATGCCAACACGACAACAAGTATGAATCTGGGTGATTCACACGGTAAAAGTTATGACGTAGGAGCACGACTCATATATAATCANAACGTAAAGAGTCACCCCGGCCGTTCATTCTCAGTGTTTGGGGACTGGGGAACATCCAACGTGCGTGAGTACAGTGACTCATACTCTTACAACATGTTCCGCATCATGGCTGAAGCAGCCCAGGCCGAGGATGAACTTCTTGACAAATATGGCGATACATTTGATATTTATGACCGCTATACCGATAACCACACATGGACTGACCGCATATCAGGCCGAGTGTCTTGGACAGAACCTTTAGGAAATGTAGCTAACGGGAACTTCCTGACGTTTGCNTATAATGCAAGCTATCGCTGGAATAACGCTGACAAGCTCGTTTACAACCGGCCGGTGGATACTGACAATGTNCTTTACGATAAGATATATGATCTGAACGGCACGGAATATAGTGTTCCCATGTATGGCGTGGATCTGGATGATCGCACTCTCGATCCTGNCCTGAGTAACCGCTTCCGCAATGATTACTTCAATCAGAATATCCGTTTGGGCTATAGAAAGGTGACCAAAGCAATGAATCTCGAAACCGGTCTTGCTCTTGTTCCATCGATGACCCGAAGCATCAACCTCATAAACGATGCCAAGAGTATTCCCACACGCTGGGTGTGGAACTATGCTCCGTTCATGCGTTTGCGCTACAGGTTTGACAAGCAGGAGTCCCTGAATGTCAACTACCGCGGTAATTCTTCNCAGCCTTCAATGAGCCAGTTGCAGCCTGTGGCCGACGAGACTGATCCCCTACGTATAGTTCAGGGTAATCCCAATNTNTTGCNNTCNNTCAANCATAACCTCGAAGTGCGTTATCAGAACTTTAATCAGGAGCGTCAGCAGTCAGTGATGCTTATGGCCAACGCCTCGATGACTCAGAACAGCATTATACAGAAAACTACTTATAATGCCGAAACCGGTGGCCAGTTCACGACTTATGAAAATGTGAACGGAGTGTGGAGTGCTCGAGTGATGAATATGTTCTCGACTCCGTTCCGCAACAAGGTCTTCACATTCAATAACCACTTGTTCTTTAATTTCAACCAGGGCGTGGGTTTCAATAACGGAATGAAGAATACGAGCCGCAATATCATGGTTGCCGAGTCATTCTCTTTCAGGTGGCAGCCTGAGGATGTTTCTCTTGAGCTGAGACCCAATTATCGCTTGCAGAAGACGTTCAATACTCTCCAGACTGCGGCCCAAAGCCAGTCTCTGATTCATAATTATGGATTTGGATTCAATGGTTATTATCGTACTCCCTTCGATGTCATCTTTGATACTGATCTCAACTTTAATGCATCAAAAGGTTACAGTGCCGGTTATGATACCAATATATGGATGTGGAACGCTTCGATCAGCTATCAGTTCCTGCGCGGGAAAGATGCTACTATTCAGGTTAAAGTATATGACCTCCTGCATCAGACTCAACAGATTCGCCATAACGTGACCGCTAACTATATCGATGATGTCGAGTATAACACAATCACACGTTACTTCATGTTTAGCTTCATTTATAAATTCAATACATTCGGTAAGGGTAATGAGCCCGGACGCCGTGGTGAAGGTGGCTTCGGTGGACCTGGCGGAGGTACCGGCCGCGGACCCGGTGGTCCTGGTGGTCGTCGATTCTGAATCACATGACTTGTTGAAAGATATGGTGTATCATCCTCATCAAAATGGGTGATACACCTTTTCAGTATTTTAAACAGTCAGGACATTTGGTTTGTTATACTCTTAGATCAGTTCAATAAATTGAAATATGAAACTCAACGATATTCTTGATAATCTTGCAGAGAAGGCCGGTATAAAACAGATTAACGCCATGCAGCAAGTAATGGCTTCAACAGCATCAAGGCATGTTATGTTGCTTGCGCCCACGGGGTCAGGCAAGACAATTGCATTTACATTATATATGCTCCAGCGCGTGGGTAAGCCCTTGGGCGTCGTTCAGGCGATTGTAATGGCTCCGTCCCGTGAGCTGGTTCTTCAGGTGTGTGGAGTTATCCGCCAGCTGGCGACCGGCCTTAAGGTAACCCCTCTATATGGTGGACATGCTGTTGCTGACGAGGTTAACGGACTGTCAGTTACTCCTGATATAGTTGTCGCAACTCCCGGCCGACTGCTCGACCACATTCAGCGCGACCGCATAGATATGAGCACCGTTGCAACCCTCGTGCTTGATGAATATGACAAGTCGCTGGAGCTCGGATTTGCCGACGAGATGAGTCGTATTATCAAGCGAATGACCTCAGTGAGCAATATCGCCCTCACCAGTGCGACAAAGCTTGAAGAGATTCCGGCTTTCATGCCTGTAGGTCGAATCGAGACTATAGATTTTACATCCAAGACCCCGGCACCGCGCAACCGCATGCAGGTGGTTGAGGTTGAGTGTCCTGAAAAAGATAAACTCCCCACGCTGATTGAACTGCTACGTTCACTTGACAATCAAAAGGTAATCATCTTTGTGAACCATCGCGAGAGCACTGAGCGTGTCTATGAAGCGTTACTGAAAGAGAAATTCCCCGTGGGACTCTATCACGGTGGTCTTGAACAGCGTGACCGCCAGCTCGCACTCGACCTTCTGGATAATGGAACAACTCCCATTCTCGTTTCTACTGACCTCGCCTCGCGCGGTCTTGATATTGAGGCTGTGGGCAGTGTGATTCACTATCATATTCCATCAACCGTCGAAGCGTGGACTCACCGCAATGGCCGTACGGCCCGTCAGGACGCGACCGGAACTGTCTATGTTCTCCTGGGCCCGGTTGACAATCTCCCGGAATATGTAACCTTTGACCGTCCATACGTTCCTACGGGACTTTCTGACGCCCCTATTAGCAGCGACGTCGCTACGATATATTTCAATGCCGGCCGCCGTGAGAAAATATCGCGTGGTGACATTGCGGGCTATCTCATAAATAAGGGAGGCTTGCAGGGTGATGAAGTGGGTAAAATCAGCGTGAACGACCACTCGGCAATCGCTGCCGTGCCTGCTGAAAAAGCACGCGAGGTAGTCAAGGCTGTTGCCCCACATAAACTTAAGAATACCCGGGTGCGCGTAACTCAGCTTGTGGCAGGAGTAAAGTCTCCCGTAACGAGCAAGCCTGATGCAAAGAAAACTGAATTCAAAAAACCGGCAAAACCGGACGGTGGTGCTGCACCGAAGCGCCCCTCGGCGCCTACTTCTTCGAGAGGTAACGCTTCGAGAGGTAGCGCCTCACGGGGCGGTCGTAGAAAATAAGGAGGAGCCATGCCAGAATGATTGACGAGAACACTATGGCGATGGCTACGTGCCATGTTTCGCTGAATGACAGCTCGTTGGTCCACACCCATGCGTAAAATAGATACATCAAAGGATAGTGTATGGCATAGAGTGGAAATGACAGCTCTCCAATGAGGCTCTTGAAACGGCTTTCTCTCTCTTCGATCGCCGATGCACCCATCGCGAGAACCATCGGGAAAATGAAGAGTATGACTATTGTATCATAGACCGCATTCAGCCATTCATGTCCTTCAGGGCCCGCGTAGGGCATGCAGGTCACGACTGTAAGGATGAGAGTGCACCAAAGAAAGGCGTGGGGTAATCTTCTGCGCCTGAAGGTATGCGACATAAGTAATCCTGCAGTAAATGAGAACATTACTCGGGCGAGGCCTCCCCACATGTTGTTATCGTAGGCAGTCCAACCCACACACAGATTGTAGTATCCTGTCAAGTTCCCGAAAAGTGTAGCCAGTATCCCACCGCCACTTATTATTGTGAGCACCGCAAGCCACCTGTTGTTGAGGCGCCTTACAAACACTGCATAAAAAATATTGGCGATATACTCGAAGAATAATGACCAGTGGGGACCGTTCAGAGGGAACATCTCACGGTTTCCTCTCACTTCATGCATTGAGCCCGGAATTACCGGAAGCAGGAAGACATTGAATAGACACGCAGCAAGAACCATGACGAGCGATACGGCCTCACCGTTCCATTTTTGTGATCCGCCCATAATGAAAGTAATTGCGCCTATCAGGGTTCCGGCGATTACCATCGGGTGAAGTCTGATGAGTCGTCGTTTAAAAAACTCCCACCGTGTAAGCTTACCTCCATTCCACCGGTTGTCATAGGAAAAACCTATAACGTAGCCTGATAGAAGAAAGAAAAAATCCACCGACAGGTAACCGTGGTTAAGCATCTGGTCGGCCGGCGATGTCGCGAATCCCTCGAAAATGTGAAACCATATAACGATAAATGCGGCCACTCCACGCAGCGCGTCGAGAGTATAAAGTCTTTCCTGATTCATTGTTTAATTTGCTTGGAATTATTGCTTATAGTTACAAAAATAAGTAATTCCAGTCAATCATGCACTGAGTGTTGAAAGAATTTAATGAGCGTTATAGAACATTAAATCACCCTGCGGTGTTACTCTTCTATTCCCGGGATTGAAGACCGGGGCATGTTTCAACTGTTTAAACTGAACTGTTATGATGACTCGATTAGTAGGTTGCCTTGGCGCTATGTTGTTTACTCTTAGTGCATTTGGCGAGCAGCCAATTAACAAATCCAATATGACTCCTGAGGAAATCAGGGAGGCGAATCAGCAGGAAAGCCACAAGATTGTTTTCGTGGGTAACGGAGAGCAGGCTTCGGCTGATTCAGTTGCTCGTGCAGTAAGAATGTTTTATGCTGACCAGTATAGACATTTTAAAGACCCCTTGGCACCTAACTTCCTTCTGATGAGTCGTGATGCTAACATTGCCATGGGCATAGGCGGTGCCGTGCGCATGAGGGGTTGGGCTGACTTTAACGGCTCGATTAACGCCAACGGTTTTATTCCTTATCTCATACCCGTGCCGTCTGACCCAACCCAGCGTCGCCGCATCGGTGGAACTCCCGGAGGTACATCTCTCTTTATGAGGGTAATTGGATTTAATACATTGATTAAGACATTTAATGCTTATATTCAGGCTGATTTTTCGGGTCCCGGCAATGTGGGATTCAAGCTTAAGAAGGCATACGTTATAATGTCAGACTGGACCGTGGGCTATGCAACGACCACTTTTGCCGACCCTGCTGCTGAGGTTCCCACTATCGATGGTGCCGGACCCAATGGAGAAGCTTCAAAGACAGCGATGCTCGTGCGCTGGATGCATGATTTCAACAGCCACTGGAGCATGGCGGCATCAGTCGAAATGCCTTCAAGCCAGGTGGATGCTGATGGAACCCGCACTCAGGTGCTCAATGACTGGATGCCTGACTATGTGGCGTTTGGTCAATACAGTTGGGCTCATGGCCAGCACGTTCGCCTCTCGGGCATGATGCGCACCATTCCTTATCGTGACCTTGTGACCGGCGTGAACCATAATAAAATAGGGTGGGGTGCTCAGTTAAGTACTTTCCTCAAGCCTGCCAATCCTCTCGCAATCTTTGGTATTGTGAACTATGGTGAGGGATATGGAAGCTATATGGGTGATCTTTCGGTAGGTAATTATGACCTTGTTCCCACTGCCGGCCATCCGGGACAGCTACATGCACCCCGCTCGCTGGGAATCTCAGGAGGTTTGAGATATAGCTTCCGTCCCAATGTGTATGCCTGCGCGGCTTACGGTCAGGCACGCTACTATAATCATGACTCGGAATATAAGTCAACTGACTATAGAATAGGTAGATATTTTGCTGCCAATATATTCTGGGAACCTACGCCCCGCCTTCAGGCCGGTATCGAATACCTGTGGGGGCAGCGTAATAACTTTGACGGCAATCACAACCACGCCAACCGTGTCGACGTGCTCTTCCAGTTCTCGTTCTGACGGCCTATCGAAACCTGATTAACATTCACGATTGCAAAATGTCCAATGTTACGGAAGTATTAACGAAATTTTTCAATAATTTTTTTGGTTAATATATACAAGTGAATGAAATAATTAGTAATTTTGTGGTGATAAACGGTTGTAGACCGTCCGGTTTACTGCCGCGGTAGAAAATGATAACATTTTAAACCACTATATTTTAAATAATTAAAGTATCATGACAAAAATTGGTATTAACGGTTTTGGCCGTATCGGTCGTTTCGTATTCCGCGCATCAACCAAGCGTGATGACATCGAGGTAGTTGCTATCAACGACCTTCTTCCTGTTGACTACATGGCTTACATGCTTAAGTATGACACAATGCACGGTCGTTTCGACGGCACTGTTGACTATGACATGGAGAAGAGCCTTCTCATCGTTAACGGCAAGGAAATTCGCGTAACTGCATGCAAGAACCCCGCTGAAATTGCTTGGGGCGCAGTAGGTGCTGAATATGTTGTTGAGTCAACCGGTCTTTTCCTTACCAAAGAAAAAGCTGCAGCTCACATCGAGGCTGGTGCTAAATATGTTGTAATGTCAGCTCCCTCAAAGGACGACACCCCCATGTTCGTATGCGGTGTTAACGAAAACACTTACGTTAAGGGTACTCAGTTCGTTTCTAACGCTTCTTGCACCACTAACTGTCTTGCTCCCATCACTAAGGTCCTCAACGACAAGTTTGGTGTTGTAGAAGGTCTCATGACTACAGTTCACTCAACTACCGCTACTCAGAAGACTGTTGACGGTCCCTCAATGAAGGACTGGCGCGGTGGTCGTGCTGCTTCAGGCAACATTATCCCCTCTTCAACCGGTGCTGCTAAGGCTGTAGGTAAAGTTATCCCCGAACTCAACGGCAAACTGACCGGTATGTCGATGCGTGTCCCCACCCTCGATGTATCTGTTGTTGACCTGA
>JAAVGQ010000070.1 GCA_014800105.1 Bacteroidales bacterium
ATAACTAATTTTTTAGTTACATCTTTGCAGTGAACTTAAATGCAATGATAGATGGCAAAGAAAGGAAGAAAAAAATCGATACTCACGCCACGTGAGGAAGAAGTCATGCAACTGTTATGGGACAACGGGCCCAAATTCGTGCGTGAACTGTTAGAATACTACCCTGATCCACGCCCCCACTTCAATACCATCTCAACGGTAATTCGCAGTCTTGAAGAAAAAGGATTTGTAGGACATGAGGCCGTTAGTGGCGCTTACCGCTACCATGCGATAAAGGAAAAGGATATATTTCGCGAGCAGTCATTGTCCCAACTGATAAAGGGCTATTTCAACAACAGCTACCTCGGAGCTGTCTCAGCTCTCGTCGAAGAAGAAAAAATTTCGGTCCAGGAACTCAAGGAGCTCATTGAGCTGATTGAAAACGATAACAGTTCTAAATAAAAAATTGATAATATGGGAAACTGGATTAGCTATACCGTTGCTAGTAGCCTGATATTGTTCATCTTGTATATCGCCTACAAAATTCTACTTTCACGTGAGAAACAGCCTGCCCTGAATCGATTGGTCATCATGGGTAGTTTTCTCGTGGCCGCTGTCTCGCCTGTTATCAATTTCCCTACCTCTTATCCCGCGGAAAATGGGAACGTAATCATTGAGCAACTTATGATAGCGGGGATTCACAGTTCAACGCCATACGCCTTGCCTCCACTTAATATCTCTCTTTTCAAGGCGCTTGTCTTCGTATATTTTGGTGGAGTTGGTGTTACGCTTATAATTACTGTGTTCAGCCTGGCAAAGACATTTTCAATTATAAGAAATGGTCACAAAATCAACGTTGACGGTCACAGTATCATCGTGATTGACCGTTGTATTATTCCCTTCAGCATCTTTAATATAGCTGTAATATCGGTTGCTGACTACAACAGCCCGGCTAAAAACAGCATCCTCACCCACGAGTTTGCTCACATTAAATATAAGCACTCCTGTGACTTAATCGTTGCAACAATGTTCTGCATCCTGCTGTGGTATAACCCGGCGGTGTGGAGAATGACTGCCGAACTNCGTGCCAACCACGAGTATGAGGCTGACACTGAGGTCCTGAAATCAGGATTATCAAAACGNGAATACCAATATACATTATTAAAAAAGGCTATCGGCCNAANTTTTCCAGTCCTCGCCAACAGCCTTAATCATAGTAATCTTAAAAAACGTATCACCATGATGCAAANANCAAATTCATCAAAATCACGCCGGGCACGGGTGCTCGCGTTGATTCCAGCCGCAATACTGGGGCTGGCTGTAATTAACACTCCATTGGTGTCAAACGCTCTTGAACGGCTCTCTGACAGCGGAATGGACATTGTTCTGAACCACAAAGGTAGTGAAAATTCGGCATTAAACAATCGTCTTGACAACGAAGCGACTACAACTCCTGACAGGAAAGTGGTTAAGACGGCTGAAGTCATGCCTAAATACCCCGGTGGTGAGCAAGCCATGTTCAAATTCTTGATTGACAACATGAAGTTCCCTGAGAGCGAGATGGATAGACCTGCAGGGCGCTATAATGTCGTCGTTTCATTTATTGTTGACACCGATGGTAAAATCGACGAGATTGAGATTGTTCGTTCACAGGGAGAGGGTTTCGACAACGAGGCCAAGAGAGTAGTGAGTCTCTTCCCCAAGTTCACTCCCGGCACCGTTGGTGGTAAACCGGTTGCGGTTTCCTATACACTACCTGTCGTTTTCTCTCTCTCAGAGAAAGACAAGGCGAAGAAATAATTCACCTCCCTCCAGCTCGTTCATTCGAGAATTAGTTAGATATAAGTTAGAAGGCACCCGTGTGAACCATAATATTCACACGGGTGTTCATTATATAGATGAAAGAAAATTTACAACTATGAAAAAATACGGAATTTATTATGGATCAGCTACGGGGACTACTCGTGAGGTAGCTGAAAGAATTGNTNAAGAACTTGGCGTTGATGCCGCTGATATTCACAATGTAGCTGAAGCAGCTCCATCTTCAGTAGCTGATTATGAAACCCTCGTTTTGGGTTCAAGCACATGGGGTTCAGGTGACCTTGAAGATGACTGGTTTGATTTCGTGGCCGGAATCGAGTCAATGTTCCTCGGCGGTAAACGCATCGCNCTTTTTGGAGTGGGTGATGAAAATATGAGCGATACCTTCTGTGACGCTGTTGGTAAGCTTTATGANCGCCTGCAGGATACTAAAGCAACCTTTATCGGNCAATTTAACGTCGACGGTTATGACTTCAAGCATTCCGATGCCGTACGTGACGGAATGGGTGTGGGNCTACTCCTCGATGAGAACAACCACGCTGACCTCACTGACGGCCGCATCAANGCCTGGACTGCANCAATNGCTTAACACATNCACTGAATACTTTNCAGCTATCAGGGCTGCTTATAAAACTTAACGACTCCGCTATCTTGCAAGATAACGGAGTCGTTTTATACGATAATCAGCTCTAATGCTTATTCAGCGGGAGCGGGCTCAAGAACGACTACACGGTAATTACCTGAGTTGTTAAGATGCTTCATAAAGTTCTGGACATCCTCGACAGTGATTGAATTGAGGGTATCAACCGCACCGTTGAAAGTGTCAACGCCATTGATGAGTGAACCGGTTATAGAGTTCATCCAGGGGCGGTTGAGTTCCAGCTGCTCATTGGCGTTCTTAACCATATATTCAACAGCCTTTGAAACCTCATCATTAGTGATATTTGATTCCATATCCTTAAATTCCTTAGCAATGATATCAAGAACCTCATCCTTCATCTCGGGCTTCATGGGGAACATTGATTCAACCGTAACGTTCAGGTCATTGATGCGTCCCATATAGCCTGCTGCACCGATTGAGTAAACAGCACCCATGTCTTCACGAACGGTCGCGAGAAGACGATTACCAAGAATCTGACCGACGATTGAAGCCAACTTGGCATCTTTGCTTGTAAAGGGGAGCTTATCACTGGCGATAAATGCGACGTAAGTCTGAGGATTTTCCATTACCGTAGTGAAAGTGTCAGTCTTGCGGCCGGGGTTCACTTCAAGCGCGGGATTAATTTTGATAGTTGAGTTAACCTTAGCAACGTCAGCCGGGAGAGTAGCGATGTACTGCTCAACGAGGGGACGGAATGTCTCCATGTCGATATTACCGACGAACACGAAGGTATAATCAGCAGCATTAGCGAGAGAACCGTGGATAATTTCAAGCATTTTATCAAGGTTAGCTGACTCAACAATTTCGCTATCAAGCATCTGACGACGGGGAGAGTTGTAGAGAGTCTTGTAGAGGTTGCTCTTGAAAATGAACATGGGATCCTTTTCCTGGAAGGCGAGGGATACTGCTATCTGCTTGCGAACCGCATCGTATTCAGCGGGATCAACGGTGAGATTAGTAAAGGTCATGTAGAGGAGTTCCATCATAGTGGGAAGATCCTTAACAGTAGAATTACCTGAAACATCGCGAGTATAATCAGTGATTGAGACACTCACACCAGCTTGCTTACCGGCAAGATACTTAGAGAGATCCTTATTGTTATAAGAACCAAGACCACTTGCACTGAGCGCGACGTCCATCATGTGAAGTTCGTTGGAGAGGTCATCGCTAACGCATGAAGTACCACCGAGTGCCTGAGCATCAAAGAGGATTTCGTCATCCTTAAACTTGGTTGACTTAACAAGAACCTTTACACCGTTAGAGAGTGTGAGCTCGGTAGCGCCCCACTGTGCGACGGGTTTCTCTGAAACGATTTTACCGGGAGCCGGAAGTTGAGCAATGAGGGGTTCAGTCTTAACATCATCAACGAATGCTTCGATAGTCTCACCGTCAACCTTAGCGATAACTTCAGCGATATCACCTTCAGTGGGTACACGAACCACATCATTATCAGGGAAGAGACCAAGGAACACGCGGTTGTCGGGACTACTTAACACTATTTGAGCGAGAGTCTGATTGATTGCTTCAACAGGAATCTGGTTAACAATCATGTTCATGAGCTGATACTCGGTTTCGATATCAGGGATGGGATCACCGTCAGTAAAGTTTTTTACATATTCATTGACATATGCAGCCGTCTGGCGGTTATTACGCTCGTTGTAAATCTTTTCATAACGAGAGAGATACTCGCTGCGGGCACGGTCATACTCTGAAGCAGTGAAACCACCACGAGCAGCGCGAAGCAATTCACGATAGGCGCTCTCGAATGCAGGACGAATGTCATTATCCTTGGCAACTGCAGCCACTGTCAATGCATTCTTGGTCTTGGCTGCGTAGAACATGCCATAAAACACTCCTGCCTGAGCAAATGGAGTTTCAGGATTAATTAACATGTCATTCAGGCGTGTGTTGAGCATGCTTGTAACCATCGACATAATGTATTTATACGCAAGGTAAGAAGCATCATTCCTGAGGCTGTCAGGGAACACGTCGGTTTTAATCATGAGCTGAGCTAATGAAATGGTCTGTTCCTTATCCTTACCTATGGCATAGATAGTACCGGGTGTATCAGCAACCTCAATATAGACGCGCTCAGGAGCATTCTCAGGCATCTTGATGGGTGAGAATATCTCCTTGATCTTATTTTCAATGCGGTCAACGTCAATGTCACCCACAACGATGATGCCCTGCTGGTCAGGACGGTACCATGCTTCGTAGTAGTCACGGAGGACCTGGGGATCAAAGTTATCAACTACTTCCATTGTACCAATGGGAAGACGATAGCCATACTTTGAATCAGGATACATTACGGGAAGCAGGCTCTCCATAATACGTTCTTGTCCCACGTTACTGCCGCGCCACTCCTCATGGATAACGCCACGCTCTTTGTTGATTTCCTCGGTGTCAAGTGTAAGAGCACTTGCCCAGTCATGAAGAACGAGCAAACATGAGTCCTGAACACTTTCACGATCAACGGGAACGTTTGAGATGTTATAAATTGTCTCATCTACTCCCGTACGGGCATTGAGGTTAATACCAAATTTCACACCGATTGATTCGAGCCAACTAACCATTGAGTGGCCGGGGAAATTCTCAGTGCCGTTGAAGCACATGTGCTCAAGGAAGTGAGCGAGACCACGCTGATTATCTTCCTCAAGAATAGAACCCACCTTCTGAGCGATGTAGAAATCAGCCTGTCCTTTAGGAGTCTCATTGTGGCGTATATAATAGGTAAGACCGTTGGGGAGCTTGCCAATACGCACATTCGGGTCCACTGGAAGGGGCATCATCTGAGCCTGCACCGCGGGAACCTGCGTTAACAGTCCACACAGAACCATCAGCGCTTTGATTGCAAATTTTCTCATTTTTAATGATATAATGTTGAACAAATATTCATTTGAAAGATTAGACGCAAAGTTAGCAAAAAAGTTTCACTCGAATATTATTTTCCCGAAATAATCAGGACGATGGAAATTGGGTGTAGAAATCTCTATGGGATTCCATGAAAGGAAATGAGGCGTGGGAAGCAGGTCGCCACATTTATAGAAATTTCCGCGAGCTTCGATGCCATCAAATGATTCCACACTTGAGGCAGCAAAAATCTCCACAGGGATAACCAATGATACCTCCCACTCTACCGGTCCACTGACGGGCAAGCCATCTTTACAAAGCGTGGATTTACGCTTAATCTTGTCAAGCTGTTCAGCTGCGAGTAGATTACGGTTCTCACGCTCGGAACCTACGGCACTAAGGATAGTGCCTACACAGTTACACTCAATATTGTGATACTGCATGCCATCGAATGTAACGAAAAACTCTACACAGGAATCTTCCCACACTCGACCGTTGTCACCTTCAGCCACCGCCCTTACAGCTTCCTCGTTCACCTTATAATTAAGGAGAATTGCGTCACCGGTGTGAGCTATGCGAAACCTGACATCAGGCACGTAAGGATATTCCTTCCAGTTAACAGTGTCAATTATATGAG